>DATMOQ010000096.1:0-21604 GCA_035568195.1 Gemmatimonadales bacterium | reverse complement strand
ATCCCCGTGTACATGCAGAACCTGCTGGGGATGACGGCCGAGTAGACGGGGTGGGTGCTCTTGCCGAGCGCCATCGCGTCGGGTGTCACGATGGGCATTTTCGGGCGGTCCAAGCTCAACCCGCGCCTGTCGATCATCATGGGCACGGCGCTCTTCGGGTGGGTGATGTGGAAGCACGCGCACTTCACCATTCAGAGCGGGACGTCGGACTTCTTCTGGCCGTTCATTTTCCGCGGGATGGGGCTGGGCCTGATCTTCGTGCCCCTGACCAACCTCGCGATGGCCGAGCTGCCGATGAGCAAGATCGCGCAGGGGACGGGGTTGTTTAACCTCATGCGCCAGCTGGGCGGGTCGGTGGGCATCGCCCTGTCCGCCACGCTGCTGCAGCGCTTTACGGCTCAGAACCGCGCCGCCCTCGCGGCGGACGTCAACATCTACAACCCTCTCTTTCAGCAGCGGCTGCACGCCCTCGCGGCCCACATGGTGGCGACCGGTACACCGCCCGCGCTCGCGCAGACGCAGGCCCTGGCGGTGATCAACGGGCAGGTGACCGCGCAGGCGATGATGCTCTCGTTCGAGCACATGTTCCTGCTCTTCGGGGCGACGATGGTGTGTCTCCTGCCGCTCTTGTTGTTCATGAATTCGAAGAGCAAGACGCAGGGCGGAGGGGTGGGGCACTAGCTCTACAGGACAGCCTCGAGCGGGCAGCTGAAGCCCGGGAGAACATCCTCCCCGTCGAGCGTCCCTGCGGCTTCCACCGTGGCCAGGGTGCCGTCCTGGCGATACACGCGGGCCTGCCGGCGCGAAGGGTCGATGACCCACACCAGCCGCGTGCCCGCGTTCAGCCAGTCGGCCACTTTGGCGAGAGTTTCCCCGGAGCGATCGGAGGGTGAAAGGATCTCGACCGCCAGGTCAGGAGCGAGCTCGGCAAATGCGGAGGGGAGCGGCCTGGGCACGCGGCCGCGCCGGACGAACGCGACGTCAGGCCCGCGCACAGTGTCCGGACCCCGCGCCAGCGTGAACCCCACGTCGCCGGCCACGACCTGTCCCAGATCGCGCGGCACGACGTGGTTCATCAACGCCGTCGTGAGCTGGGCGGTGACCGCGCCATGGCGGTATCCCGGCGGCTCACGCACGATCAATTCGCCGCGCACGAGCTCGACGCGCTTGTCGGGGAAACTCGAGCGGAAGAGATCCTCGGCGGTCATCAAATCGCCGGACATGACGGGAACGTAGGCGGGCTTAGTGAGCATCGCAATGACAACGGTAGGCTGGCACTTTCAACAGACGATCAATGCGAGAGTTGACCTACCCCACTCCCGCCACCGCCGCCGTCACCAAGAGGGCCCGCACGATTCCAAGCGGGCCCTGGGTGTTTTCATACCACTCGGACGTCCGATGTGTGTCGCCGGCATTCCCGCCCGCGCCCAGCGCAATCGCGGGAATGCCGAGTGACATCGGCAAGTTCGCGTCCGTGGACGACGCCGCCAGCTCGTGCGCCAGGCCCAATGCCCGGTTGGCCTCGAGTGCGGCCTGCACCAGGGGATGCGCGCGCGGCGTGAGGCCCGACGGGCGACGCCCGAGAGGCTCGAGCTCGACCTTCAACAGGGGTGTCCCCGGCGTCCGCCGCCCGTTCTCCGCGTCCCGCGCTCGCTCTAGCGCCGCCACCACCTGACCCTCGAGCTTCGCGAGCGCCTCGGCGCTCTCGCTCCGGATGTCGAGATCGAGCCAGGCTTCCTGGGGGATGGAATTGAGACCCGTGCCCCCGCCCAGGCGCACGACGGAGAGGGAAGAGGGAGGCTCGCGCGGGATGGGTAGGTCCGCGACCGCCGCCGCCGCCCGACCAACGGCGCTCGCGGCGTTCGCCACACCGAAGGCGGCCCAGGAATGCCCCCCCGGCCCCCGGAAGCGGGCCCGCATCCGCACCGAACCCACGCCCCGGTGAATGATCCGCTCCACCCCGGCGCCGTCGACCGCGATCATGGCGTGGGGCGTGAAATCCTTGACCCCGAAGAGATGGCGCACGCCGCGGAGATCCCCGGAGCCTTCTTCGCCCACCGTTCCGGCGAAGAGCACGGGGCGTGATAAGGGCACGGAAGCCCTGGAAAGCGCCCGGGCCAGGGCCACCAGGGCAGCCAGCCCGCGCGCGTTATCCGAGATGCCCGGTCCCTCGAGCCGGACGCCGTCGCGCTCGCGGCGTACGGTGACGTCCACCTCCGACCCGAACACGGTGTCCAGGTGGGCCGCGAGCACCACCGCGGGACCGCGGGACCGTTCGCCCAGCCAGCCGTGGACGTTGCCGGCATCGTCGAGCCTCACGCCCGCGAGTCCGGCATCCCGGAACCGGTCCGCCAGCCAGGCCGCGCGACGGCTCTCGAGCCCGGTGGGAGACGCGATGGCCGATACCGCGGACTGCAGCGCGAGCGTCTCCGCGTCGGAGGTCTCTATCGCGGCGCGCGCGTCGGCGATACGCGGATGTTCGAGGAGTGCGGTGATCGGGTCGGACACGACACCACTCTAACTGCCTTGACGATAACGAGGGAGTGGGTACACTAATCCATGGACGAGCGCGAGCTGATCTACGACTGGAATGCCCAGGGGACAGCCTTCGACTGGTCACGCGCCCGGTTCGAGCTGAACGACGAGACCCTCCGGGACGGGCTCCAGTCCCCCTCGGTCACCGACCCGTCCCTGGACGTCAAGCGCCGCCTCCTTCATCTGATGGCGGATCTGGGAATCGCCGCCGCCGATATCGGGCTCCCCGGGGCGGGCCCCCGGGTGGTGGAGCAGGTCCGCATCCTGGCCCGGGAAATCCGGGACCACCGGCTCCCGATTTTCCCCAACTGCGCCGCCCGCACGGTCATCGCCGACATCGAGCCGATCGCCAAGATCTCCCAGGAGATCGGCATTCCCATCGAGGCCGCCACCTTCATCGGATCCTCGCCCATCCGCCAGTACGCCGAGGACTGGACGGTGGACCGGATCCTCAAGTCCACTGAAGAAGCCGTCTCATTCGCGGTCAAACGGGGTCTCCCCGTGATGTACGTGACCGAAGACACGACCCGGGCCCGGCCGGAAACCCTCAAGCAGCTCTACGGGACGGCGATCGACTGCGGGGCGACGCGAATCTGTCTGGCGGACACCGTTGGACATGCGACGCCTGACGGAGTGAAGGCACTGATCGACTTCGTCAAGAAACAAATCGTCAAGCAACAGGACGTAAAAATCGACTGGCATGGCCACCGCGACCGCGGGATGGGGCTGGCCAACTGCCTCGCCGCCATCGAAGCGGGGGCCGACCGCATACACGGCACGGCGCTGGGCGTCGGGGAGCGGGTGGGCAATGCCGAAATGGACCTCCTCATCGTCAACCTGAAGCTGCTCGGTGCGTATGCCGGTGACCTGAGCAAGCTTTCGGAGTACTGCCGGACCGTGGCCGACGCCGTCGGCATCCCCATTCCCATCAACTATCCGGTGATGGGCACCGATGCGTTCCGCACCGGCACCGGGGTCCACGCCGCCGCCATCATCAAGGCCAAGAAGAAAGGCCACAACTGGCTCGCCGACCGGGTCTACAGCTCGGTCCCGGCGACCGAGCTGGGCCTCGAGCAGCGCATCGACATTTCGCCGGTGTCCGGGCTCTCGAACGTGAAGTACTGGCTGTCCACGCACGGCTTCGATCCCGACAATGAGGCCGCCTGTCAGATCCTGTTCGAAGCCGCGAAGCGCACCGATCGGGTGTTGTCCGACGAAGAGTGCCGACGCCTGCTCGAGCAGGTCCAATGGCGATAGGCCGGCTCGGCGATCTCGCGCAGTCGTACTTCGACCTCCGGTGGCACCTGGATCCGGTGGGCGCGAGCCAGGCCGGGATCACATCGCACGACGGCCGGCTGGGACGCTACGGCAAAGCGACGCTCGCCCCCCACCTTGCCGCGCTGCGGGCGCTCTCCGCCGCGCTGGAAGAGGCCACCACCGACAGCCTGGACGAGGAGATCGACCGCACTGCGCTGCTCAACGACGTGCGGGCGACGGTAGCGCGCTTCGAGCGCGAAAAACCGCAGACCCGGAACCCCGAATTCTGGATCTCCCATCTGCTCAACGGGCTCTATGTCCTCCTGGCCCGCCGGGACCGGCCGCCCGAGCATCGGGCCCGCGCGCTCACGGATCGGCTCGAGGAAGTGCCCGGGTTCCTCGAGGATGCCCGAGCCACGATCACCGATCCGGTGCGGGTGTTCTGCCGGACCGGACGTCTGATCACGGCGGGCGGCCTGTCCCTGGTTCGAGAGGTGGCCGTGGCGCTGGGGCAGCAAGACGTGGTGGACCCGGAGCGCGTCGCCGCCGCGGTGGCGGGGGCCACGGCCGCGCTCCAATCCTTCTCGCACGATCTGGACCGCTGGAGTGAGGCGGGCAGTGATCGATTCGCGCTGGGGGAAGAGGGCTTCAACTTCCGGCTGCACTACGAGCACGCCCTCCGCGACACCGCGCCGGAGCTGTGGCGATACGGGCACCATCTCCGGGAGGAGGTCGAAGCCGACCTCGCGCGGCGGGCCCGGAAGCTCGACGGCAACACCTCGTGGCGGGACGTCGCGGCCCGGTTGCGTGAAGACCACCCCACGGCCGGAGAGCTCGTGTCGATCTACGCCCAGGCGATGGAACGGGCCCGGCAGTTCGTGGAGGCGAAGGGGCTGGTGCCGATCCCCGATGCCTCCCTCGAGGTGGTGGTCACTCCCGACTTCCTGCGCCCCTTGATCCCGTTCGCGGCCTATGACTCGCCGGGAACGTACTCGCCCGACCGCACCGGGTGGTTCTACGTCACTCCTCCCGATCCGGGACTGTCGGCCGCCCAGCAGGCCCGCATGCTCCGCGATCACTGCCGGTGGGAGGTGTCGGCCACGGCCATTCACGAAGGGTACCCGGGCCATCACCTGCAGATCGCCTACGCCCAGGCGCAGGCGTCGCCGATTCGCAAGCTCATCGCCACGCCACTCACGCAGGAAGGCTGGGCCCTCTACTGCGAAGAGCTGATGGCGGAGCAGGGGTTTTACGACACTGAGGAAGAGCGGTTCTTCCAGCGGATCCATCTGCTCTGGCGGACCATGCGCGTCCTGCTCGACGTCGGCCTGCACACCCGGGGCATGACGTACCAGCAGGGGGTGGACCAGCTGGTCGACGCGGTCGACGTCGACCGCACCAATGCGGAGGCCGAAGTACGGCGGTACTGCGCCTGGCCCGCGTATCAGATCTGTTATGCGGTGGGGCGGCGCGAGCTGCTCGCCCTACGCGAGGACTTCAAGCAGGCCCAGGGCGCCGAGTACACCGTGCGCCGGTTCCATGATGCGATCCTGCCCTACGGCGGACTCCCCGTTTCCCTCATCCGCTGGGGACTGGGGCTCGCGTGAGCGCCGCGCCGGAGGCCCCCGCCCGACCGCGGCTGCCCCGACAAGCCGTTCTCTTCGGGCTGGTCTCGCTCCTCAACGATTTCGCGAGCGAGATGGTGTACCCGCTCCTCCCCGCCTTCGTGACCGGGGTGCTGGGTGGCGGCGCCGCGGCGCTCGGCGCCCTCGACGGTGCCGCGGACTTCGCCTCGACCTTCGTGAAGCTCTGGGCCGGACGGCTGGCCGACCGCGAGGGCCGCCGGGGGCCCCTGATTGTCCTCGGCTATTTCGTGGCGGTGGTGGTCCGGCCGGTGATCGCCGTGACCGGCGCGGCCTGGCAGGTGATCGGGCTCCGGGTCACGGACCGGATCGGCAAGGGCATACGGACCCCGCCCCGCGATGCGCTCATCGCCGACGTCACACCGCTGCCGATGCGCGGACGGGCGTTCGGCTTGCAGCGGGGGATGGATCACGCCGGCGCCGTCATCGGGCCCCTCGTGGCGTGGTACCTCCTGCAGTTCCACGCGGCCGGGGTCCGTTCCGTCATCGAGGCCAGCGCCATTCCCGGCGTGCTGGTGCTGATCCTCGCGGTCTGGGCGACCAGCGGCGCGCGGGCCAGTCGCGCGGAGCCCAGTCAGCCCAAGGAGAGTACGGCTGCCGGCTCCCGGCCATCCGCCGGCGGGTCGCGCGCTCTTTACGTGATCGCTTTCTTCTATTTCATCCGCATGCCCGAGACCCTGATGATCCTGCGCTCGCAGGACCTCGGCGTGCCCGTGGCGCAGGTGCTCCTGCTCTGGGCCGCGCTTCACGTCATTCGCTCGTCGTCGAGCTTCCTGGGCGGCGCGCTCAATGACCGCCGCGGGCCCGTGTCCACCATGTGGCTGGGGTGGGCGTCGTACGCCCTGGTATCTCTGGGCTTCGCGCTGGCCCAGGGGCCCGGAGCGGCCTGGGCGCTCTTCCTGGCATTGGGGGTGGTGGCGGGATTGACCGAGAGCCCGGAGCGCGCCCTCGTCGCCCGACTCGCCGGCAGCAAACAGGGCAGCGGGTTCGGCAGGTACCACGCCCTCACCGGCGTCGCATCCCTGGCCGGGGCCGTCGGGCTGGGCGAGGTCTATCAGCGTGTGGGCGCGAGCACCGCATTCGTCGCGAGCGCGGTGGGGGCGGGGGTGTTAGTGGCGGCTTGGTCGGCGGTGGCGATGTCGAATCGAGAGCAGGCCGCCTGAGCAGACGCGACGTGCCGGAGCGCCTGCCGGGGCGCGATCCTGATAGGATGTGTTTGGGTGCGGAGAGGTCGGCGCGGCCCCTAGGCAGCGGAGGCGCGTCGCGTCTGCGAGGGCGGTAGGCCTTACAATTCGATCTGCGCCCCGACTTCAATGACCCGGTTCGGCGGAAGCCGGAAGAACGCCGTCGCCCGATGTGCGTTCCGCGACATGAACCCGAAGAGCTTCTCCCGCCAGAGCGCCATCCCATGCCGCCGTGACGGCACCACCGTCTCCTGCCCCAGGAAGAACGTCGTGTCGAGCAGCTTGGCCTCGAATCCCAACCCGCGCGCCTTGTCGAGGAGCGCGGGCACGTTGGGATCCTCCATGAATCCGTAGCGGGCCACCAGCCGCCAGAAGCCGTGCCCGAGCGGCGTGACTTGCAGCCGCTCGTGGTCGGGGACGTGCGGGACTTCATCGGTGGTGATGGTGAGCAGCGCGACCTGCTGATGCAGGACCTTGTTGTGCTTCAGGTTATGGAGCAGCGCGAGCGGGATTCCCTCCGCGTTCGACGTCAGGAACACCGCGGTGCCCGGCACTCGGATCACACGATCGGAAGGCAGCTCGCCCAGGAATTGCTCCACCGGCAGCCCTCCCACGTTGAGCTTCTCGGCCAGAAGCTCCCGGCCCCGGTTCCAGGTGGTCATCAGAACGAAGACCCCCGCGGCCACCGCGAGCGGGAACCAGCCGCCCTGCCAGAACTTCACGGCGCTGGCGCCGAACAGCGACAGGTCGATCGCGAAGAAGACGAGACAGAGCACCGCGACCAGGACCGGCCGCCAGTGCCAGCGCTCCCGCGCCAGGAAGTAGAAGAGCACCGAGGTCGTGGCCATGGTCCCCGTGACCGCGATGCCGTACGCGGCGGCGAGCCGGGAGGAGGTGCCAAAGCCGAGCACCAGTCCGATGGTCGCGACCATCAGCGCCCAATTCACCTGGGGCACGTAGATCTGGCCGATTTCGACGCGGGACGTGTGCTCGATTTCGAGGCGGGGGGAGTAGCCCAGCTGGACCGCCTGCCGCGTGAGTGAGAAGGCGCCGGAGATGACCGCCTGGGACGCGATCACGGCCGCGGTGGTCGCGAGGGCCACCAGGGGATACAGCGCCCACTGGGGCGCCAGCCGGTAGAACGGGTTGTGGGCCGCCCCCGGGTCCGTGAGCAGGAGGGCGCCCTGACCGAAATAATTCAGGAGCAAGGCCGGGAGGACCAGCGTGTACCAGGTGGCCCGGATGGGGCGGGGACCGAAGTGCCCCATGTCGGCGTAGAGCGCCTCGCAGCCCGTCACCACCAGCACTACCGCGCCCAGGACCAGGAACCCCGCCCATCCATTTCTCATGAAAAAATCGACCCCGTGCGCTGGATTGACCGCGCCCAGCACCGTGGGCGCGCGGACGATCCCGCCGATGCCCAGCAGCGCGATCACGGCAAACCAGAGCAACATCACCGGACCGAACAGCGCCCCTACCCCCGCAGTCCCCCGGCTCTGCAGCAGAAACAGTCCGACCAGGACCGCAATGGTGATGGGAATGATGACGGGCTCGAAGAGCGGCGTCGCGACGTTCAGTCCTTCCACGGCTGAGAGCACCGAGATGGCGGGAGTGATCATCCCGTCGCCGTAGAGCAGAGCGGCACCGAAGAGCCCGAGCCCCACGATGATCCAGCGCCGCCGCCGCGCGTCCCCGGTCCGCGGGACCAGCAGCGCCATCAGCGCGAGAATGCCGCCTTCGCCGCGGTTGTCGGCGCGGAGGATGAACGCCACGTACTTGACCGACACCACCAGCACCAGCGCCCAGAACACCAGGGAGAGAATGCCGACGACGTTCTCCGGCGTCGGCGGAACCGAGTGCGGTCCGAAGAAGCATTCCCGAAGGGCGTACAACGGACTGGTGCCGATGTCACCGTATACCACGCCCAACGCCGTGAGGGCGAGGAGGGCGAGGTAGCGTCGCGGATGCGGCGCGACGGACGGGGGTGGCGTAGGTCCGGACGGGGACATCTATCGGGGGGGAAACCTAATCAACAACAGCGGGTGCGGCCGCCCTTGGCGTCGAAGAACTCGCGGATGTACGCCTTCTCGTCCAGGTGGGGCGGGTGCCCGGCCCGACGGCAGTGGTCGAGGTAGGCCTGGTAGTCGGGGGCCCCGACGATGCGCCGCAGGATCCAGAGAAAGCGTTCAATCACCCGCGGCATAGCTCGTGGCCACGTAGGGGACCTCGCTCACCATCGCGGCCTTCCGGCGGGACAGCACCAGTACCCATTCCTTCACCGAGATGGCGAGCAGCAGGAGCACCACGGAAGTGAACACGAGGGTCGCCACCAGGTTCACGTGATCGTTGAAGATCAAGCGGCCCGCCTGCGGATCGGTGGACCCCGCCAGGGACGCGGCGTGCGCGAGAAAGCCCAGCCTGGGATCTGCCGAGAACATCTTCTCGAATCCCGCGGTCATCGTCACGGCGACGAGCCACGCGAGGGGCGCGAGGGTGACCCAGGCATACCGGGCCCGATTCATCTTGATGATGATGGTGGTCGCCACTGCCAGCGCCACGATGGCGAGCATCTGGTTCGCGATGCCGAACAACGGCCAGAGGGAATTGATCCCACCCAGCGGGTCCAGGATTCCCTGATAGAGGAAGTATCCCCATCCGGCCACGATCGCGACGCTGGACAGGATCACCGATGGATACCAGGACGTCTGCCCCATTCGTGGCCACACGTGTCCCAGCAGCTCCTGCAGCATGAAGCGCCCCACACGGGTTCCGGCGTCGATGGTGGTCAGGATGAAGAGCGCCTCGAACATGATGGCGAAGTGGTACCAGAGGGCGGCGAGGGTGTGGCCGCCGAAGGCGTGGGTGACTCCTGAGAAGATCTGGGTCATCCCCACCGCCAGGGCCGGCGCGCCCCCGGCGCGACCGATCAGCGTCTTCTCGCCCACCTCGGCGGCGAGCGCGGCCATGGTGTCCGGAGACACGACATACCCGGCGGACTGCAGCACCGGTGCGGCCTGCTGGAGGGCGGCCGGGGACGTGTTCATGGCGAAATAGACGCCCGGGTGCAGGGTGCAGGCCGCGATCATCGCCATCACGCCCACGAACGACTCCATCAGCATTCCGCCGTACCCGATGAGCCGGGCGTCAGGCTCACGCCGGAGCATCTTGGGCGTGGTCCCGGACGACACGAGCGCGTGGAATCCCGAGATGGCCCCGCAGGCGATGGTGATGAAGACGAACGGGAAGAACTTGCCCGCGAACACGGGACCCTCGCCCAGAGCGGCGAAGGGCGTCATCGCGGGCATCCTGAGGGGAGGCAGGAGAATCAGGATCGCGACCGCCAGGGCGAAGATGGTGGCGATCTTGAGGAACGTGGACAGGTAGTCGCGGGGCAGGAGCAGCATCCAGACCGGCAGGACCGACGCGAAGAAGCCGTACGCCACAATGAGCGCGGTCAGCGCCGGCCCCGAAAATGTGAACAGGGCCGCGGGCCCCGCGTGCCGGGAGACCCACCCTCCGCCCACCAGAGCCAGGAGCAGGAGAAACCCGCCCGCCAGCGATGCTTCCCCCACCCGGCCCGGCCTCCACGACCGCATCCACCACCCCATCAACAGCGCGATAGGGATGGTGCAGGCGATGGTGAACAGGCCCCAGGGACTGGCCTTCAGCGCGTTCACCACGATCAGCGCCAGCACCGCGATGAGAATGATCATGATGAAGAGCACGGCCAGCATCGCCGTCAGGCCGGCGGCGGGAGAGATCTCCTCCTTGGCCATCTGGCCGAGCGACTTGCCGTTCCGCCGCAGCGAACAGCAGAGGATGGTGAGATCCTGTACGGCCCCACCCAGTACCACGCCGATCACGAGCCACAGCGTCCCGGGCAGGAAGCCGAACTGCGCGGCCAGCACCGGCCCCACCAGCGGGCCGGCCCCGGCGATGGCCGCGAAATGATGCCCGAAGAGCACCCATTTGCCCGTGGGCACGAAGTCCCGCCCGTTTTCGAGCCGCTCGGCCGGGGTGGCGCGTGTGGGGTCGAGCGCGAACACCCGGGTGACGATGAACTTGGAGTAAAACCGGTAGCCCACCGCGTAAGTACACACAGCGGCGATGAGGAGCCAGGCGGCATTGACGGTTTCGCCGCGCGACCAGGCGAGGGTGGCGAAGGCCAGTGCGCCCAGCGCGGAGATGACGGCCCAGATGACGATCGAAGCGATGCGGCGCATCCCGCTAAGGTACGGCTCGCCTTGCCGAGGTTCAAATGCCGCCGTAGGTTCGCCGCAGTGTGGTGAACTATCCCTGGTCGGCGAGCGCGCGCCCCGGCGCGGCGGCTGCCGCGGGCGGCGCCCTCACGCAGGAACGCGCCGAACCCGTCCGGCCCGGAGACCGCTTCGCGGGCCGGGTCGCGATGGTCACGGGTGGCGCTACGGGTCTGGGCCGCGCGGTATGCCTCGACCTGGCCCAGCGCGGCGCCTCGATCGCCTTCAACTACCTCGAAATGCCGGGGCGCGACGTCGCCGCCCAGGCGCTCCTCACCGAAACCGCCATCAAGGGGCATGGCGTCCAGGTCTTCTCCTCCCACTGCGACATCCGCAACCGCAGCGCCGTCGCCGTCTTCGTGCACGAAGCCACCGAGCGGCTGGGTGGGATGCACATCCTGATCAACAATGCCGGCGTGACCCACGACGGCGCGCTCTGGCGGCTCTCGAGCGAGGCGTGGCAGGAGGTGATGGACACCAACGTCACCGGCGCGTTCAACTGCATTCAGGCGGTGAGCGCGCATATGCGCCCCCAGCGTTACGGCAAGATCGTGAACGTCGCGAGCCACCAGGCCTTCCGGCCCGGATTCGGCATCGCGAACTACACGGCGAGCAAGGCGGCGCTGATCGGCCTCACCAAGTCCGCGGCGGTGGACCTCGGCTCCGCGAACATCAATGTCAACGCCGTGGCCCCCGGCTTCGTGAAAACCGAGCTCCTCGCCAAGCTCCCGCGCGAAGTGCTGGAGCGCGCCGAACACGAATCGGTGCTGGGTCGAGTGGCGGAGCCCGAGGACGTGGCCCGCGTGATCACCTTCCTGTGTTCCGAGGCCGCCCGCCACATCACCGGCCAGACCATCGTGGTGGATGGGGGACTCACACTGGCGTCGTAGCCCGCGAATCTTGATATTTGAAGGCGTGAGTAATCCTTTGACTGGCAAACACTTAATACATTGGGGCTTGGGGGCGTTGGTGGTGGGGACGCTGGCGGCGTGCGTCGGTCACAAGACGCAAACCCCGACGCCCGAAGCCACGGTGCCCTTCCCCGCGGGAACCCTCGCGGGACGGGACGTCGGCCTCCTCCCGTTCACCCTGGTCCTGGCCGACGACTCCCTGCATTGGGAGTCTCAGATGGCCGACCGCCCCAGGGTCCTGGCCGCGGGGGACAGCATTCTCCTCGGGTTCCTGACCAGCCGGATTCCGGAGGTCGGGTGGAAGGCCCCGGCCCGGCTCTGGCGGAGCGCGCGGGGCGCGAATGATCTCCCCGACGATCCGCATCAGCTCGGCGTCGCGATCCTCCGGCGGCTGGCGGTGGGGTCGTACGTGCCGGACCCCCTTCGCGCGCAGCTCCGCACCCTCGGCGCCGTGGCGGGAGGGAGCTATGTGCTGGCGCCGGCGTCGTTGTTTTTCAAGGTGGATTCGACTCGTCGGGAGTCGGGAGTCCCTAAAGGACTCCCTGACGGTCGCGGGAGTCGTCCCAACGCGACTGCCGAGGTGACCCTCGTGCTCGTGGACGTGCGGTTGGGCCAGGTGTCGTGGCGGTCGGTGGCTCGAGGGGAAGGGGATGATCCCTGGAGCGCTCTCGCGCACGCGCTCAAGACTCTTACTCCCGGCATGCCGTGACCCGCGAAGCGACCCTCATCCCCGGCGACGGCATCGGACCTGAAATCACCGCCGCCACCCTCGAAGTCCTCGATGCGTTGGGCCTCAAGTTCGACTGGGACGAGCAGTACGGCGGCATGAGCGCGGTCGAGAAGGCCGGCACGCCCCTCCCCAACGCGACCCTGGACTCCATTCGCCGCACCCGCCTGGCCCTCAAGGGGCCGCTGACCACCCCCGTGGGCGGCGGGTACCGGTCGGTGAACGTGGCGCTGCGGCAGGAGTTCGACCTCTACGCCAACGTCCGTCCCACCAAGACGATCGTGCCGGGCGGGCGGTACGCGCACGTGGACCTCGTGATCATCCGGGAAAACACCGAGGGGATGTACGTCGGACGGGATTATTTCTTCCGCGTGGGGGACGATCCCAAGGCGGTGGCCGAGGCGATGTCGGTGATGACGCGGGACGGGTGCATGCGGATCTGCCGCTACGCCTTCGAGTACGCCAAGAAGAATGGTCGCAAGAAGGTCACCATCGTCCACAAGGCGAACATCCTCAAGGCCACCTCCGCGCTCTTTCTGGAAAGCGGCAAGCGGGTGGCCAAGGAGTATGAGGGCGTGGTGGCGTCCGACGACAAGATCGTGGACAACACCGCGATGCAGCTGGTGATCAATCCGGAACAGTTCGACATCATCGTCACTACCAACCTGTTCGGAGACATTCTTTCGGACGAGGCGTCAGGGCTGGTGGGCGGGCTGGGGCTCGCGCCCGGGGCCAACATCGGCACCACCGCGTCGATCTTCGAAGCCGTGCACGGCTCGGCGCCCGACATCGCGGGCAAAGGAATCGCCAATCCGTCGGCGCAGATGCTCGCCCTCGCCATGCTCCTCGACCACATCGGCGAGCAGGGCGCCGCCCGGAAACTGCGGCAAGCCATCGAGACGGCGATCGTGAAGGACAACATCCGCACCAAGGACCTGGGGGGCAGTGCTTCTACATCCGAGTTCGCCCGGGCTGTCGCCCGGCGGGTATAGCCACCTCTGTAAGGGCTGCGACCGGATGATCCCCGGGCTGGCCGTAGGCGAGTTGTGCCGGGAGTGCACGCTGCGGGTCCGTCGCCGGGCCGGCCGGATGGGACGTTGGGCCGCCATGCTAACTACGCTCCCCCTGGCGCTTTACGTCACAATCACCCTCCCACCCCAGCCCACCGCGCGGTGGCTTTCGGCCGGGGTTGTGCTTGGTTGGTACGTGCTGACGTTTCTCATAGTCAAGCGAACAGCCTGGGAGTGGCTCAAATGAAAACAGCAACAGGGTTTGGTCTGCTGATGGCAGTCGGCTGTCTGCTGACGGCCGCGGCACCGGCTCACGGACAAACGTCTCTCTCCATTTACTCAGATGGGCGGGTGGTGGTGCGCAAGATCATCGCGCAGAAGCTCGAGCGCGGGCGCAACATGTTCTCGTTCGACTTGCCGGGCCTCGATCCGGCGACGCTCTTTTCGCCCGACTCGAATGTCGCGGTGACCTCTGCGGTCCTCCGACCGGCCACGGATATGGAGTCCGCCCTGCGCGCGTCGATCGGGCGGACGCTGACGTTCGTGCAGGGGAAGGGCGACACGATTCAGGCGACGGTGTTGAGCGTGAACCCGCCGCAGACGAGGCTGGCCAACGGGATGGTCATGTTCTCGCTGCCCGGCGGGACGCCGCTCTTTCCCGCTGAGGCGGCGTTGATTCGCAGCAAGCCGGAGGCGGTGGTGACGCTCGAGGCCAGCCGGGCCCGGGACGTGACCGATCTCGCCTACGTCAGTCAGGGCGTGACGTGGGAGGCGGTCTATCAGGCCGTCATCGGTGGATCGGGGTCCGCGATGGTGACGGGTGCGGCGACCATCAATTCGTCAGCCTTCAAGGTGGATAGTGCGGCGGTACAGCTGGTGGCCGGATCGATCAACCGTTCGCGAGTGCAGTTGAATGCGGTGGAGGAGGCCAGAGTCTCCGCGGGCATGGCCGCGCCAGCGGCGCCGCGGGATGCTTTTGCATCAGAACAGGTTGTCGGGGAAACCCATGTGTACGACCTCCCCGGGCCCATCTCGTTCGATATCGGCTCCCCTCTCACCGCCGCGCTATTTCCCCGCGCGCACGCCGACTACACCCAGGAATTCGTGGTGCCCGGCGTGATGCCCTGGCGGGGGTACCTCTCGCAGATGTCCGCCGATCCCAACGCGGTGCCGGTGCAGGTCTGGTACACGTTCAAGCGGGCGCACGGCACCGCCTTTGGCGATCGCCCCCTGCCGGGGGGCACGATGCAGCTCTTCCAGCGCGATTCGTCCGGCCGGGTGCAGCTGGTGGGCGAGGCGTCGTTCACGCACACGCCGGCCGGCAAAGATCTTCGCGTGGAGTCCGGGGATGCGTTCGACGTCACCGCCGAACGCGTGCAGACCGACTATCATCAGACCAACATCCCCAATCCCCCGCCGGGACGGGGGGGCCATACCCGGGTGACCGCGAGCTACAAGGTCACGCTGACCAACGCGAAGCCGAATGCCATCACGGTGGATGTGCGGGAAAGCCACTGGGGAGATTGGAAGATCACCGACTCGAGCGCGCCGCCGGAGAAGCTGTCATCTTCGGAGCAGCGTTTCCGGCTTCCGGTGCCCGGCAACGGCACCGCGACCCTGACCTACACGATACAGGTGGATTCGTGACGGTTCAGATCGTACAAGTATCGGACCTCCACTTCGGCGGCCTCGCCGATCTCCGCCAGGTCGAGGCGCTCGAAGCCATCCTGCCGGACCTGCGGCCCGACGCCGTAGTGATCGCCGGCGACCTCTCCCAGCGGGCGCGGCACGGGGAGCTCCAGCGCGCCCGGGCCTTCGCGAATCTGGCCCGCGAGACGGCGCCCGTGTACGTCATCCCGGGCAACCACGACGTGCAGTGGTGGCGGCGGCCCTTCATCCCCTTCGGGGCGGCCGGCAAGTACGCCAAGTACCGTCAGTACTTCGGGGACGAGCTCGCGCCCACCCTCACGGTCCCCGGAGCGGTCATCGCGGGCGCCGTCACCTCGCACGGCGTGGCGTGGGGCTCTCTCACCACCAGGCTCCGGGACATCGCGGTGAAGGGACACCTCCCCAAGTCCGAGTACCTCCGCGTGAAGGCGCTCTTCGCCGGCGCCGACCCCGCCGACGCCCGCGTGCTGGTGCTCCATCACAACGTGCTCCGCGGAGACATCTCGCAGCGGATGGGCCTGTCCCGCTGGCGCGGGGCCCAGCGCCGGATCCTCGATTGCGGGGCCGACGTCGTACTCTGCGGCCACGATCACCAGGAGGGCGCGGACGTATTGGGAGGCCGGGTGGTGGTGTCCACCTCGGGTACGCTGTCCACCCGCTCCCGGGGCGGCCGCCCCTCCTGCTTCAACTTCGTGACCATTGAGCCCACCGCCGTGCAGGTCACGTTCTTCCGGTGGGACCGGGACCGCGGGCGCTTCCGGGCTTCGGACACCTTCGCGTTTGCCCGCGGCGGGTCGCATTCGGAAGCCCGGCGGGACTCGGTGGCGGTGGGGAGTCCCTGAGAAGCCTGGCCTCCTCCGTGATCCCCGGGGCGTGGCCCTCGCATTACCCCGAGGCACGGCCTCGGGGTTAACGTTCTCCGCCTGACTCCTGACCCCTGGCCCCTGAGGTTTTCTTGGCCCCCAAGTACCACGGCGTCGACTTCTACGCGCTCGACTCCCTCCTTTCCGAAGAAGAACGCGCCGTCCGCGACACCGTCCGCACCTGGGTGGATGATGAGCTCATGCCCGTCATCGGCGAGGCCTACATCGAAGGCAAGTTTCCCAAACAACTCATCCCGGGCATGGCCGAGCTGGGCCTCTTCGGCGCGAATCTCCCCGAGGAGTACGGCTGCGCGGGCCTGAACAACGTGGCCTACGGGCTCATCATGCAGGAGCTCGAGCGGGGAGACTCCGGCGTCCGCTCGTTCGCGTCGGTGCAGGGGGCGCTGGTGATGTATCCCATCTACGCCTTCGGGTCCGACGAACAGAAGAAAAAATGGCTGCCGCAGATGGCGAGCGGAAAAGTGATCGGGTGCTTCGGCCTCACCGAGCCCGACTACGGCTCCAACCCGTCCGGGATGATCACCGTCGCGAAAGAGACCAAGGACGGCTGGGTCCTGAACGGCGCCAAGATGTGGATCACCAACGGCTCGACCGCGCACGCCGCGGTGATCTGGGCCAAGACCGGCGCTCTGACCGACGCCAACTCCATCCGCGGTTTCATCGTCCCCACCGACACGAAGGGTTTCTCGGCCAAGGACCAGAAGGGGAAGCTGTCGCTGCGCGCGTCGGACACGAGCGAGCTGGTCCTGCAGGACGTCCATCTACCCAAAGACGCGATTCTGCCCAAGTCCGGCGGCCTCAAGTCGCCCCTGATGTGCCTGACCCAGGCTCGCTACGGCATCTCGTGGGGCGCCCTCGGCGCCGCCATGGCCTGCTACGACGAAGCGGTGAGCTACTCGAAGAACCGGCTCATGTTCGGGAAGCCCATCGGCGGGTTCCAGCTCCAGCAGGCGCGGCTGGCCGAGATGCTCACCGAGATCACCAAGGC
Organism: Gemmatimonadales bacterium; assembly: GCA_035568195.1. Lineage (GTDB taxonomy): Bacteria > Gemmatimonadota > Gemmatimonadetes > Gemmatimonadales > GWC2-71-9 > 40CM-2-70-7. The sequence goes on along the minus strand of DATMOQ010000096.1, from coordinate 4,541 downwards.
GCAGCTTCTGGTGCTGCAGCTGGGACGGCTCAAGGACCAGGGGAAGATGACGCCGCAGCAGGTTTCCCTGGCCAAACGGAACAACGTGAACATCGCCACCGACATCGCCCGCGAGGCCCGCCGCCTCCTGGGCGCCAACGGGATCCTCGTCGAGTACCAGGCGATGCGGCACCTCGCGAATCTCGAGTCCGTGTACACGTATGAAGGCACCCACGACGTGCACACACTCGTGCTGGGGCAGGAGATCACCGGGATTTCGGCGTTCGAATGAAAATCGCCGTCTGCATCAAGCGCGTCGCCGATTCCGAAACCCGGGTCAAGACGGCGGGAGACGGGAAGTCGCTGGACGACGCCGGCGTGAAGTTCATCCTCAATCCCTATGACGAATTCGCGGTCGAAGAGGCCCTCCAGCGCAAAGAGAAAGCGGGGGCCGGAGAAGTCGTCGTACTCGCGCTGGGCGGCGCGGCCGCGCAGGAGACCATCCGCACGGCCCTCGCCATGGGCGCCGATCGCGGCATCCTCCTCCAGACTGATACGGTTCCAGCCGACGGGTTCGTCACCGCGCAGGCGATCGCGGCGGAGCTGAAGGGCGGCGGGTGGGACCTGGTGCTCTTCGGCAAGATGGCCATCGACGACTACAACAGTCAGGTCGGGCCGATGGTCGCGGAGCTGCTCGATCTGCCCTGCGTGACCGCCGTGGCGCACCTCACCATCGAAGGCGGCACCGCCACGGCGGAGCGGGAGATCGAGGGCGCCGTCGAAGTGGTGCAGTGCTCCCTGCCGGCCGTGATCACGGCCGACAAGGGGATCAACGAGCCCCGGTACCCGGCGCTCAAGGGCATCATGGCCGCGAAGAAGAAGCCGCTCGAGGTGAAGCCGGTGTCGCTGTCCGGGGGGGCCATCGAAGTGCTCGCGATGCTGCCCCCGCCCGCTCGCAAGGAGGGGAAGATCGTGGGCGAAGGTGCGGCCGCTATCCCTGCGCTCGTCAAGCTGCTCCGCGAGGAGGCCAAGGTCCTGTGACCACCGTCCTTGCGGTCTGCGAGCAGCGCGACGGCGCGCTGCGGAAGGTGTCGTCCGAAGTGGTGACCGGCGCCCGCCGGATTGCGGATGCCCTGGGAGGAGGCGCCGAGGTCGAAGCCTTGGTGCTGGGGTCGGGTCCCGCGTCAGGGGCCGATCAGCTGGGCACCTTCGGTGCTGATCGCGTCGTGACGCTGACGGCTGCCGGCTTCGGGACCTACGCGCCCGAGGGATACGCCCGGGCTGTTGTGGACCGGGCCAAGGCCGGCGCGGTGGTGGTGGTGTGCGCGGCCAGCGCGCAGGGGAAGGACCTGGCTCCGCGGATCGCCGCGAAGCTCGCCACCGGCCTTGCCGCCGACGTCACGGATGTGGTGGTCGAGGGCGGCGCGCTGATGGCCATCAGGCCGGTGTATGCCGGCAAGGCGCTGCTCAAGGTCAAGCTCACCGGGAAGCCTGCCGTGCTGTCCTTGCGTCCCAACGTCTTCACTCCGGTGCCGCGTCCCAAGGCGGGCGCCGCGCAGACGGTGGCGGTGACCATTCCCGCCGGCCGCGTGACGGTGAAGGGGATCAAGGCGGCCGAAGCGGGGGCGCTGGATGTGGCGGAGGCGCCGATCGTGATTTCCGGAGGCCGGGGGCTCAAGGAGCCTGCGAACTTTAAGATCTTGGAGGACCTGGCCCACGCGTTCGGCGGCCGGGCCGCCGTCGGGGCATCGCGGGCGGTGGTGGATGCCGGCTGGCGTCCCCACGCGGACCAGGTGGGCCAGACCGGCAAGACCGTGAGTCCCACGCTGTATATCGCGATCGGCATCTCCGGCGCTATCCAGCACCTGGCCGGCATGCGGACCTCGAAGGTCATCGTCGCCATCAACAAGGACAAGGACGCGCCGATCTTCAAAGTCGCGGATTACGGAGTGGTGGGGGACTTGTTCGAGATTGTCCCTGCATTGATCTCCGAGATCGGGAAGCTCCGTGGCTGAGCCATCAGCCGTCAGCCGTCAGCCATGAAGCCGTCTCAATACCAAGCCCCCCTGCCACTCGACCGCCTGATCTTGAAGACGGGCACCGAAGGGGCAGGGGACACGATGGAGCTGGACGTCTGCATCGTGGGCGGCGGTCCCGCCGGCCTCGCCTGCGCCATCGAGCTGGCCCGTCTGGGCAAGGCCGACGGCAACGACTTGAACATCGGGGTGCTGGAGAAGGCCGAGGCGCTGGGAGAGCACAACCTCTCGGGCGCGGTGGTGAACCCCCGGGCGCTCCGCGAGCTGTTCCCCGATCTCAAGGACTCGGATTTCCCGTTCCGTCGTCCGGTCGAGAAGGAAGCGGTCTACCTGCTGACATCCGGATCGCAGATCCGGTTGCCGACGCCCCCCACCATGCAGAACCACGGCAACTACATCGCGTCCATCTGCGAGCTGGTCCGGTGGCTGGGCGCGAAGGCCGAGGCCCTGGGCGTCAACGTCTTCACCGGCTTTCCGGCGGCGAGTCTCCTGGTGGACGGCGATCGCGTGGCCGGGGTCCGCACCCAGGCCGCGGGCCTAGATCGCGCGGGCAAGCCCACCTCGTCCTACTCGGCCCCGAACGACCTGACGGCCAAAGTCACTGCGCTCGCCGAAGGCACGCGGGGGACGCTGTCGCAGGCCTATTTGCGCTGGCAGGGCGTGCCGTCCGAGAATCCGCAGATCTTCGCGCTCGGCGTGAAGGAGATCTGGGAGACCAAGAAGCCCCTCGATCAGATCATCCATACGCTGGGGTGGCCACTCCCCACCGATGCGTTCGGGGGAAGCTTCTGTTATCCGCTGGAGCCGAATCTGGTGGCGCTGGGGATCGTGGTGGGGCTGGACTACGGCGATGCCGCGCTCGACATCCATGTCCTGCTGCAGCGCCTCAAGCTCCATCCGCTCTTCCGGCAGTACCTCGAGGGCGGCGAGCTGGTGGAGTGGGGCGCCAAGACCATCCCCGAAGGCGGTTTCTACGCGCTCCCCGCGCGCCGCTCCGGGGATGGGGTCGTGATGCTGGGCGACGCGGCCGGATTTGTGGACGTGCCGTCGCTCAAGGGCATTCACTATGCTCTGCAGTCGGGGATCTACGCCGCCCGGGCCATCTTCCAGGCCTTGAAAGCCGGGGAGCCGACCGGCGAGCGGCTGGCCGAGTATGACCGGATGGTGGATGGGTCGTACATCGTGAAGGACATGAAGAAGACCCGCAACATGCGGCTCGCCTTCAAGGACGGTTTCTACGTCGGCGGGGTGAAAGCGGGGCTGATGACGCTGACGGGCGGGATGCTGTTTGGCGGCAAGATCGACATGCACTCGGATGCCGACGCCGAGCGGCTGACCCCGGGCGTCCTGAAAGGACAGGTCAGCCCGGGGTTCCCGGGGTCAGGTACGACCGGCATTTCGAAAGTCGATGGGGTGTTTAAGTCCGGGAATTCCACCCGGGACACGATCCCGTCACATCTCATCGTCGGGAATGACATCACCAGAGAAGTGGCGGATTTCTACAGCCACATGTGTCCCGCCGGCGTGTACGAGCAGGTGGACGGCCAGCTGCGCGTGAATGCCCCCAACTGCGTCGATTGCAAAGCCACGGACGTTCTCGGACCGCGCTGGACGCCGCGGGAAGGCGGGAGCGGGCCGAAGTACAAACGGATGTAGACACTTGTCGCAGGAAGAGAGCGTTGGTACTATCCGGTCGATGACTCGGCTGACACACACCTCCCGCATGATCGCGGTCCTCACCCTCGCCCTGCAGATCACCATGCCGGGCGCGGCGGCGGTCGCGGATGCGCGTCTGGAGGCCGCGTCCGAACGCGCCACCCCCCACTTCGAATCGCACCCGACCGCGGCCTGCGTCGTCCTCCACGCCGACAATTGCGCCCTCTGTCGATTCCTCAGCACCGCCCAACCCCTGGCCAACCGCCAGGTCATGGTCCTTCCCGACGTCGCCCCGCAGGCGGCGCCGGCTCCCGAACACAGCATCCGCCTCACCCGTTCCGGCCCCCGCACTCCGCCGGCACGCGCTCCACCGCTCGCCTAAGCACTCCACACCTCCCGCTGCGACCGTGAGCGACCTCGGCCTATCGGCCGGGGACGTCCTCGCTTGCGGCGGACATCCAACACCTGTGCTATGAGGCGAGGTCTGTCATGCAGCGTCTTCAGCGTCCTTTTTTCTGGCTTGCCCTGGCGTGCGTCCTGGGTTTGTTCGCTCCGAATCAGTCCCTCTCCGCCGCGTCCCTCGGCGATGATGTCAGCGGCACGGTCTCCGACAGCGCGGGCGGCAAACCGCTCCCCGGCGGAGAGGTCCGGCTCCTGCAGGGCGCCACGGTCGTCGCCGTGACCACGACCGATCCCTTCGGCCGATTCGTGTTTCACAATCTTGCTCCCGGTCAATACACCGTCTCGGTCCGGTACCTGGGCTTCCGCCCCGCGACCCGGGACGTGACGGTCGATGCCGCGGTCGAGGCGCCGCCCCTCGTGCTTCGCCTCGCTCCCGCCCCGATCAATCTCGAAGCCATCTCGGTGACG
>DATMOQ010000095.1:0-5013 GCA_035568195.1 Gemmatimonadales bacterium | reverse complement strand
ATGCCGGCCGGCGCGCGCAGTGCGGAGCCAACGTGTTCGACAGCGCTGCCGTGGCCGACAGCCAGCCATCGACGTGGAACGCATCCGAGTGGTGGCGGGAGCAGCCCTTCCTGCAGGGGGTGCGGTTTCTGTCGGACGTGTCCCGATCGGTCGGCACGGAACGCTTCTCGGAGTTCTGGAGCGCCGACGTACCGATGGATAGCGCCTTTCGACGGGCCACCGGAAGGACGCTCGCCGATTGGACCGCCGACTGGGCGCGCGGAAACGGTCCGCCCCTCCAGGTTGGTCCATCCGCTCCCCCATTGGACATCCTGTTCGGCCTCCTTCCGGCCGCGCTCGCGCTCGGCGCAGCCCTGTGGTATGCTCGACGGCGCCAGATCGGGTGATCGGTCGGCTGATGCAGAACGCAACTTTCGCCTGCCGCTAAGCGTCTGATCAGCAGTCCCCCCTCGGAGACCTCGTCCTGTGATTCGATTCCCCCCCACCCTCGCCCTGCTCTTGCCCGTCGCGGTCGCCGCACAAACTGCCCCCGGCCGCGACACCACCGTGAGCGTGCGGGATTCCGCCGTCCGCGTCTTCGTCGACTGTCCCGACTTCTCCAACGGCTGTGACCTCGACTTCTTCCGGACCGAAATCACCTTCGTCAACTACACGCAGAATCCCCAGGACGCCGACGTCCACATCCTCATCACCACGCAGCAGACCGGAGGCGGCGGGACAGCCTATACCATCACGTTGATCGGACAGCACAAATTCGCCGGCAAAGCCGACACCCTCCATTACAATGCGCCACCCGCGCAGGCGGCGGACGAGGCGCGTCGAGCCGTGAAGGGCGTGCTTGAGCTGGGACTGGTGTCGTACGCGGCGACCACGCCCCTGGGAGACCGCCTGCACGTCTCGTACGACGCGCCGCAGGGGGCCGCCGCCGTCGTGCACGATCCCTGGAACTACTGGGTGTTCAACACTTCCATCAACGGCAACCTGAGCGGGCAGCAGAGCTTCCACTTCGGCTCCGTCTTCGGATCGTTCTCCGCGAACCGCACGACCGAGCGCTGGAAGATCAACCTCAGTGTGAACTACAACTACAACGAGAGTGACTTCAAGCTCCCGGTGGACGACACCCTCGGAAATGAGATCGGGACCGAAACGGTGTCATCCTTCACGCGGGGATACGGCGCCAACGCGATGATCGTCCGCAGCGTCGGCCGGCACTGGGGGATCGGCGCCGTTGGCTCCGTGAACAACTCCACCTTCAGCAATCAGCGGCTCTGGACCCGGGTGGCTCCGGCACTCGAATACGACTTTTTCCCCTACAGTCAATCGACTCGCCAGCTGATCACGTTGCATTACGAGCTGGGCGCCAGTTGGTTCGATTATTACGTCGAGACACTGTACGGGAAGACCCGGCAACGGCTCTTCGACCAGACGCTCACACTGTCCGCGACCGCCAAGGAGACTTGGGGAACTGTGAACGCGTCCCTGCAAGGGCAGACCTATCTGTATGACCTTCGGAAGAACCACCTGACGTTCTTCGGAGGGACATCGCTCAACCTGTACCGCGGACTCTCCATCTCAGTTCAGGGCAGTGTCTCGCTCCAGCACGATCAGTTGTCGATCCCGCTCGCGGGCGCCACTCCCCAGGAGATCCTGCTGCAGCAGCACCAGCTGGCCTCCAGCTTTTCCTATTTCACGTTCTTCGGCTTCAGTTTCAATTTTGGGTCGATCTTCAACAACATCGTAAACCCCCGCTTCGGCAGCTCGAGCGGCGGCATGATGATCATGATGTGAGGTCAGGGCGGAATCGAGAAGCGGAAGACCATTGCGGTCGGGTCGGTGGTCGGAGGCAAGTCGGGTACGTCGAACAGGTCGGTGGTCACAATGAAAGCCTGGTCGCTCCCGGGATCGAGCACCAGGCGGTGCTTGTTCGCGTACCCGCTCCCCGCCACGTTGATACTGTCCGAGAGCAGCACAGTGGCCGGCTGCAGCGTGGTCCGGTCGAGCACCTCGAGACGCGCGGCGATGGTCGCGTACGACACGTGGTAGCTCGAGTATTGACCCGACACGTAGATCCACCGGCCTCCCGGATCGAGCGCGAGGTCGCCGGGCCGGACCGCCAGCGGCACGCTGTCCAGCACCGCGCCGTCACTGGCCCGCAAGACGAACATCCAGGTCTGTCCGCCGACGGCCGAGTCACCGCCCGCGATGAACAGTGTGTCACCGTGAGGCGAGAACGCGGCCCCTTCGCTCCACGCCATTGAGGGCTCCCAGTAGGCCACCGTGGCGGTCGCGGCATCGAGGACGGGGATGCCCGTCGTCCCGGCGTTGAAGTACTCGTCCACCGCCACCCGATCTCCGCGGGGAGACAAGTGGACGCCGTCGAGCCGGCCGGGCACGTCGGGGGCATTGGGGAGATTGCCCTCGGAGGTATTCACGCACCCGGTATCGCAGACCCACAGCGTGAAGTCGTACTTCTCGCTCACCAGCCAGCGGCCCGGCGCCAGCTCCGCGATCACGCGGTGATTGTCACTCTCCACCTGGGTAAAGGAGGGTGTGCTCTCGAGCCGGGTCAGGGAGGGCGTGAACTCCCACCGGGAATGCGGGCACGGTGCCGCGCCGGTGTCCGGCGCCGCGAAGATGAACCGCCCCGCCTGGGAGGTGACGCCCGGCCCCCAGCTGCAGTTCGATGAATGAATCGAGTCGGCGTAGGTCGTGACGGAACCCGTGTGCAAGTCGGCCGTCGCCAGGGAGGTCGTCCCGTTGCCGATGACCACGGCGGGCACTCCCGGGAGCTGGGTCAGCACGCCCCACAAGCCGAACTGCGTACCCATCATGTCGAAACCGTGTACGGTGAGCGTGCCCGCGTCCCATTTCGTGGGACCGGCCGTCACGACGACGGGCTGAGCACCGATAGCTGTGGGGAGGGTCAGCACGAGCGTGCTGTCGTTCAGCCGCGTCGCCGCCACCGCCTGGCCCCCGACCGTGACCACGGGGAGCGTGTCCGGGAGCGGACGCGCCGAGATGATGCGTACCTGCCCTCCGCTCCAGGCATCCCCGCTGCTCAATCGAAAGGCCGGTGGGGGCGTCGGCGTTCCGAAGGGACTGGGGGACAGGTCCGTGCAGGCTGCGAGTGCCGTCAAGAGCAGGATGGGAGGAGAATGACGCATCACGCGCATCCTACGCCCCGGGCCTCTCGACAGCAAGGATTGACGTTCAAATCCGGATAGTGGCGGGCCGGGGCGGTCGCTAGCTTCGCTCCATGGCACTTCCGCTCCGCTCCGCTCCGATCCCCGACCCCTGGCAGATCGTCCTCGCCCGGGACGGTCGCTACGACGGCGCGTTCGTGTACGCGGTGAAATCCACCGGGATTTATTGCCGGCCGTCGTGCCCCAGTCGCCGACCCCGTCCGGCGCAGGTCGAGTTCTACGACATCCCGGAGACCGCCGAGCGGGCCGGGTTCCGAGCCTGCCGGCGGTGCAAGCCGCGGGACGTACGCGCGCCCGACCCCCGGGTCGATCTCGTTCGCCGGGCGTGTCGCACCATCGACGATCATCCCGACGCCACTGAGTCGCTGCCGGCCCTGGCCCGCCGGATGCAGGTGCCGGCCGCCCGCCTCGCGAAGTCGTTCCACGCGCTGCTGGGCCTGTCTCCCCGTCAGTACCGCGACGCCAAGCGGCTCGCGGTGTTCAAGTCCGCACTCAAGAGGAGGTCCCGCGTGAGTCCCGCACTCTATGAAGCCGGGTTTTCGTCCCCCAGCCGGGTGTACGAGCGCACCCATCGTGATCTGGGGATGACCCCGGCCACCTATCAGAAGGGCGGCGCGGGGCTCACCGTGCGTTTCGCCGTGGTCAGCTCGCCTCTGGGACAGCTGCTCGTCGCCGCCACCGACCGCGGCATCTGTCAGGTCAAGCTCGGAGACTCCCGGCCGCCGCTCGAGCGCCAACTCCGCGACGAGTACCCGCGCGCATCCCTTGAGCACGACAACCGGGCGCTGGTCCGCTGGACCGCGGCGATCCTGCGTCATCTGGAGGGAAGGGAGCCGCACCTCGATCTCCCCACCGACGTGCGGGCGACTGCGTTTCAGCAGCGCGTGTGGGCGCTGCTCAAGAAGATCCCGTACGGGGAGACGCGCTCCTACGGCGCGCTGGCGAAGGCGCTCGGGAATCCCAAGGCGACGCGGGCCGTGGCGCGTGCGTGCGCGACCAATCCGGTCGCGATCGTGGTGCCCTGCCATCGCGTCGTGAGCAAGGACGGCACCGAGGGCGGGTACCGCTGGGGTGTGGAAAGAAAACGCCGCCTCTTGCAGCAGGAGGCGGCGCGGTAGGCGACTGATCGGCCGGCTAGGGCGTGTCGAAGACCACGATCGCCCCGTGGTGCTGGTGGACGTCGTACAGGTAGTCGGTAGCGACGACATAGACGTGGTGATTGGCAGGGTCCGGCACGATGGACGTCGAATTGAAAATCCAGTCGTTGTACGCTTCAGCGCTCAGCGCCGGCGCCATCGCCACCCCGATCACCGACCACGTGGACCGATCCAAGACGACCAGCGCCGGCCGATTGAGCGTGTTTCCGGGGACGCCCGGGAGCGTCACGACGGCGTACAACCAGGGATGCCCCGGATCCAGCGCGACACTGCCCGTGCTCGACGCCGACCGCCCGAACCCAATCGAGTCCACCGACAGATCGTGCACCACCGCGCCGTCCGACACCCGCACCGCCCCCAGATGCTGGGTTGAAGATCCTCCGTTCGACAACATGCCATGGAAGAACAGGGTGTCTCCACCGGGTGAAAAGACCGCCCCACTCATGCTGGTGTTTGCGGGAAGAGCGAACGCCGTATCGAAGCCGTTCACGTTCAATACGGCCCCGTGGAGGTCTTGCGCCGTCCACGTAAATTTTCCATCGCCGGGAGCGATGGTGACCGCGTTCGGGCCGCTGGGGTCCCCGAACATGAGGTCCGTACACGAGGCACCGGTGCAGTCATAGACGTGACTGTGATTATTCCAGCTCGAGAAC
>DATMOQ010000094.1:0-3724 GCA_035568195.1 Gemmatimonadales bacterium | reverse complement strand
AGCAGCGTCTCGGTGGGCGTGGCGTCGGGGTCGGTCATCCGGTAGTCCGGGTGAAACGCGGTGACGTGCCACGGAATGTCGCGCGATACGGACGCGATCAACTCGGCGGCGCGGGTGAGCTGCGGGCGATCGTCGTTGAAGCCCGGAACGATCAGGGTCACCACCTCGACCCAGAATCCCCGGACGTGCGCCGCCGCGATCGTGTCCGTCACGTGCTCCAGGACGCCGCCCAGCTCCCGGTACCGGGCCGGGTCCATGGCCTTGAGATCCACCTTGTAGCAGTCGGTCCGCGGCCTCAGGAAATCCAGTGCCTCGGGCGTGGCGTTGCCGTTGGAGATGAACGCGGTCTTGAGCCCGCGGGTCCGCGCCAGATCGAACACCTCCGCGGCCCACTCGGCGGTGATCAGCGGCTCGTTGTACGACGATCCGATCACCCGCGCGTGATGGCGCACCGCCAGCGCCACCAGCGCCTCGGCACTGATGTCGGTGGGAGGCACGCCCGCCTCCGTGTCCCGGAGCGCCTGAGAGGTCAGCCAGTTCTGGCAGTACCCGCAATGGAAATCGCACCCCAGCATGCCGAACGTGAGCGTGTCGCTGCCGGGGAGACAGTGGAAGAACGGCTTCTTCTCGGTGGGATCACACTGCAGCGCGGCGACGTACCCCGCCGGCACCCGGAGCTCGCCGTCACGGTTGAAGCGGACCTTGCAGATGCCCCGGCGGCCCGGCCGGATCAGGCACCGGTGTCCGCACGCCACGCACCGCACGGCGCCCTCGGGTTCCGGCGTGACCAGCGAGCCCGCGCGGGTGCGGACATCGATGCGCTCCGCGAGCGGCGAATCGGGTCCGGGCGACGACCCCGTGAGCAAGGGCAGCGGCCCCCGGCTCACTTGACGCTCCCCGGCGTGAGCTCGTACAGCAGGGTGGCCGTGCGCTCGTCCCGGAGCGACAGATCCCGGGCCATGGTGTGCCCGAACATGATGTCGGTGGAGTCGCTCGAGTGATTGAGTCCCAGCATGTGGCCGATCTCGTGCAGGGCCACGACCCGGACATCCTCGACGCCCATCGCGTGATCGGCCGGGTCGTAGGTCGCGATGGTCACGACGGCGCTCAGGACATGGCCGTCCCGGTCCCAGGTCAGGTCGGTCTGGCCGGTGCGGTCGATGTCGAACTGCCGGCGCCACCGAAACACCACCTCGGCGCGGGTGGAGTCGTCCACATACCGGAAGCGCACCGGGAGATCGACGGCATCCCAGCGTGCCAGCGCCGAGCGCACCGCGTCCTGGAAGGCGGGTTGGTAGTTCTCCACGGTGTCGCCCGCCAGGTAGACCCGAACCGGGTCCCGGACCCGGTTGTCCCACCGATGGAGCGCGGAGTCGGAGCTCTCGGCCACGATCTCGTTCAGGTACGTGGTGCCCGCGCTGGCCCGCAGCTGTCTCCGGGTCTGAGCCCGGGCCAGCTGGTCGAAGTATCCTCCAGGCACATTCATCACGACGGTATCCATCGGATTCGCCGGTCCACTGGTGCTCGAGTCCGTCGTGGAGTCGGTGGTCGTCGCCGGAACCTGGGCGCCGAGTGAATCCCGAGAGGTGGCGACGGGCGGCCGCGCGGTGGCGGCGGGCCGACCCCCGGGGACCGGGCGCGGCGCCGCGTGCCGTGCAGCCGCGACCCGCCAGATGACGAGCGCGACCACGGCGAGCGCGAGCACGCTGAGGGCGGGTGTCGGACGACGGTCGGGCATGGGCGCAATATGTCCGCGCACGCGCGCGCGACGCTAGCTTCGGCCTTCGAGTCTCTCTATGATTGTCCCCGGTCTTATGCGCCCAGCCCTATGATCAATCTCCCCGCCAAGATGCTGATCCGCCATCGCTGGTGGGTGCTGGGCGCCTGGGCGCTGGTGGCGGGGGCGCTGGCTCCGAGCGCCGCCCGCGTGCAGGATGCCCTGGCGGTCCGGGGCGGCTCCGACGAATCCACGGAGTCGTTCCGCGCCGGCGAGGCGCTCAAGGCCGCCCTGCCCAACCCCATCGCCGAGTACGTTGCGGTCGTGGTGCGCGGTCCGGTGCCCGTGAGCCATCCCCGGTTCGTCCGGGTGCTCGACTCACTCAGTGCCGCGCTGTCCCGCAAGGAGTACATCAAGCAGGTGGTAACGGCGCAGAGTCTCGGCGAATCGACATTCGTGAGCCGAGACCGCCACACGACGTTCATCATCGCCGCGATGGAAACGGGGCAGACGGACAACATCAAGAACAATTTCGTGCCCGACATCCGGGCCACGGTGGCCGCCACCGTCGCCGCGATCCCCTCGGCCGGCGCCTTCGACGTGAAGCTCACCGGCGACCCGGCACTCGACTACGACATCCGCACCATCTCAGCCGAAGACACGCGGCACGGGGAGCGGCTGGCGGTGCCCTTTTCGCTGGTGGTCCTCGTCGTCGCCTTCGGTGCCCTGGTCGCCGCCACCCTGCCCATCATCGTCGGAGTCCTGGCGATCACGATCGCGCTGGGCCTCATCACCATGGTGGCCCACTTCCAGACCATGTCGGTGTTCGCGCTGACCATCACCAGCATGGTGGGACTGGGGGTGGGCATCGACTACTCGCTGCTGGTGGTGACCCGGTTCCGCGAGGAGCTGAATCGCGGCCTGGCCCCGCCCGACGCGGCCATCCGCACCATCCAGACGGCGGGATCCGCGGTGATCACGTCGGGACTGACCGTGGTCGTGGGTTTCGCGGCCCTGCTGATCACTCCGCTGATTGAAACCCGGTCGGTCGGGATCAGCGGGCTCCTGGTGGTCGCCATCGCCATCGGCATCGCCACGACGTTTCTGCCGGCCCTGCTCGCGATTCTCGGACGCAGCATCGACCGGCCCCGCTGGCTGGCCCGTCCCCTCGCGCGGTTTCACGCCCCCACCGGCTGGGAGCGCTGGGCCCGCTGGCTGGGGCACCGCCCCTGGCGCGCCATCGCGCTGGGCGGGGGGATCATCGGACTTCTGATGATCCCCCTGTCCGAAATGAAAATCGGTCTTCCCGCGCGGAACTGGTTTCCCTCCGAATCGGAGTCAGGGTTGGGGCTGCAGGAGCTGGTGAACATGGGCGTGTCCGGGATCATTCAGCCCACCCGGATCGTGATTTCCCTGCCCGCCGGGGAGTCGGCGCTCGCCTCCCGGCGGCTCCTGGGACTCAAGGCCCTCGGCGACGCGCTGCTGAAAGACCCGCGCGTGAAGCAGGTCCGGAGCGTGGCGAGCCTGAAGCCTCATCTGTCGAGTCTGGCACTCATGATGTTCTACGCCAATCCCGATTCGGTCCGCCGCCATCACACGACGTTCTTCAACGCCTACCTGAGCGCCGATTCCCGCACCGCGCTGGTCGACGTCATTCCCGAAGACTCGGTCTCACTCACCGGGCTGATGCAGATGGCGACCCACACCCGTGAGGTGGCGCGGCGCGGCATCCGGGGTCTGGACGGCGCCAGCATCCTGGTGGGGGGGTTCGCCGCCACCAGCGTGGATCTCCAGAATGACTTGCTCAGCCGGTTCCCCGGGATCGTCGCGATGATCCTGGGCGTGACCGCCATCATGCTCTTCATCGCCTTCCGGTCCCTGCTGGTGCCCCTCAAGGCCGTGCTCCTGAACTGCCTCTCGGTGGGAGCCGCGTTCGGCGTCACCGTGCTGGTGTTCCAGCGGGGCGTACTGGGGTCGCTGTTCCGGCTGGACGGCCCGACCGAGGCG
>DATMOQ010000093.1:0-4385 GCA_035568195.1 Gemmatimonadales bacterium | reverse complement strand
GGATGGCCGATGAGATGGCCGCCGGGAACCCCCGGGTCCATGTCTTGCATCGACCGGGGAAGCAGGGGCTGGGGACGGCATACCTGGCGGGGTTCCGGTGGGCGCTGGAGCGGACCTACGAATTGGTGTTCGAAATGGACGCCGATTTCTCTCATGATCCCGCGCACTTGAAGGAGTTTCTCAAGGCCAGCGCTGATGCCGATCTGGTGCTTGGCTCGCGGTATCTGGGGGGGCGGGTGACGGTAGTGAACTGGCCGATGGGCCGCCTCCTCCTGTCGTACTTCGCCAACGTGTACGCGCGGCAGGTGACGGGCCTCGCGATCTGGGACCTGACCGGGGGGTTCAAGTGTTTTCGCAGGCGCGTGCTGGAAGCCATTGATCTGTCGGCGGTTCGCTCCAACGGGTATGCTTTTCAGATCGAGATGACATTCCGGTCATGGCGGAAGCAGTTCCGCTTGAAGGAAATTCCGATCACCTTCGTCGACAGGACCGAGGGTCAGAGCAAGATGAACAAGGCGATCGTCCGGGAGGCGGTCTGGGTGGTGCCGAGGCTGCGGTGGATGGCGATCAGAGGACGGATATGAGCCTGGGTCTCACGATTTACAAGATGAGCGGGTCCGGGAACGATTTCGTGTTCGTGGACGGGCGGAACTCGCCCGTGGGCGACTGGAGTCCGGAGCAGATCGCGGCGTTGTGCGCCCGGGGCACCGGAGTGGGAGCCGATGGGCTGGTGTTTGTGGGGCCTGGCTCGGGGCCCGGCGCGGTGCGGATGATCTACTACAACAGCGATGGCTCCCACGCCGCCATGTGCGGGAATGCGGCGCTATGCAGCACCCAGCTGGCGGCCCATCTGGGCATAGCCGGCAAGACCATGCGCCTCGAGACCGACGCCGGCGTGTACGAGTCCCGGATCAACGGGGCCCTGGATCGCGCGGAGCTGCACCTGGCGCCCGTGGCGGAGCCCCGGGAGGTCCCGAAGCTCGGGATCCAGGGGGAGGCCGGGGAGCGGCGGGCGGCGCTGGGGGTGGTGGGCGTGCCGCACCTGGTGGTGCTGGTGGACGACGTGGAGACCATCGACTTGATGGGGCGTGGGAAGGCGCTCCGCGGGGATAAGGCGTTGGGGCCCGCGGGGGCGAACGTAAACTTCATCTCACCCGGGGATGGCGGCCGCTGGAAAATGCGGACCTACGAGCGTGGCGTGGAGGCGGAGACGCTGGCCTGCGGGACCGGGGCGGTGACGGCTGCCTGCGTGCTGGACGGCTGGGGCCTGGCGACGTTGCCGGTGGTGTTTCTGACCCGGAGTGACCGGGAGCTGAAGGTCAGCGCGAAACGGGCAGGGGCTCAGTACGACGACGTGTGGCTGGACGGGGAGGCGCGGATGGTGTTCAGGGGGGTGTTGACCTGATCCTCTTATCCACACTTGCCCACATGACAACTTAACATAATATCTCTTATACGAAGTTGATTGTAGCGACAGTGCGCCGTTACTCGACCTTCGAGCCGGCCCCGTTCAGAGCAACCTTTGGGTCTTTCCACCCACCCCGCGTCAATTCACCCAGCCGCACCTTCGCCTCCGTGATGTAGCCGGTCGAGTCGATCCCCGTCACCACCTTGGCATAGGCCCCGACCGCCTTCGCCGTATCCCCGGCCTCGGCAAAGGCGCGCCCGGCGTCCAGGAGGTATTGGGCCGTCAGGAACGGATAGGCGGCGTGATCGGCGGCGTTCTGGAACGCCACGGCCGCGTCCCCGGGGCGCGCCATGTTCTCCAACGCGCTCCCCAGGAGGCCGTACGCCTGGGACCGGTACGGCTTACGGGCGGACGCGGAGAACTTGGACAGGAGATCCACGGCCTGCTGGGGCTGTCCCTGCAGGATCCTGGAATTCGCCAGGAGGAGGTTGGCTTCCTGGGCGGCGTTGGTGCCGGAGTAGTTCGCCGTGATCTGATTCAGCTCGCTGGCAGCCAGGGGGTAGTTCTCATTCTCAAAGGCCACACGGGCCGCGCCGAGTGCCCTCGACGCCACCTGCTCGCTCGAGCGGGACGTGACGATGTTCCAGGTGATCAGGAGCGCTGCGCCCACCAGGATCACGACCGGCCAGATGGCCATCTTGGGGTTGGCTTTGACCCTGGAAACCAGCCTTTCCAGGGCATCCTGGTGAGCCGGCGCGGCGCCGGCCGACTGCGCTGATGTACCCATTCCGGTCCTGATCCTCTTTCTCTCTGGCGAGCTGTGTGAGCTGCTTCCGCTGTTCGGTCCCCAGTGCCCCTGGGGTGACTCGAACACCCGACCAACGGTTTAGGAAACCGCTGCTCTATCCACCTGAGCTACAGGGGCGTAAGCCTTGAAAAATAAGCCATTTACATCATCTCCAGCAAGGGCGCCGGGCTGACGGAGCTCGAGCAACTAGCGCTATCTAGTCGGTCTCAAAGCCCTTAGGCAGTGCGATCTCATGTGGAAGCTCGCTCTTGTCCACACGTTGCACGCGGGCCATGGACGGCCCACGCCGCAATTCCAGCTCGAGGGACGCGATGTCGGCGTTATCCCCCTGCACCAGGACCTCGACACTCCCGTCATCCAGGTTCCGGGCCACCCCCGACAGTCCCAGCCGCTCGGCCGCGCGCCTGACGAACCACCGATACCCCACGCCCTGCACCAGGCCCCGCACCAGAAACCGCGCCCGCGCCACGGGTCCCCGTCAGCCCTGGCGGCGGCGCCGCCGGTTCCACACCACGTAGATCACCGTGATGACGATCAGGACCGGGACGATGATGGTCATCACGTGCGCGGCTTCGCGCCGCACTTCGGCGTTGAGCGTGCCCAGGAGGACGTTTTCCTTCCGCCCGATGGTCCAGCCGATCACGGTCAGGACCGTGCACCAGATCCCCGCCCCCAGCGCCGTGAACGATACGAATCGTGGCAGCGGCATCCGCGCGAGACCGGCGGGGAGCGAAATCAAATGACGGATCACCGGCAGCATCCGCGCCACGAACGTGCTGATCTCTCCGTGCGCGGCGAAGAACTGCTCGGACCGTTCCAGGCTTTTCTCCGACACCATCAGGTAGCGCCCCATGCGGTGGACGAACGCGCGGCCCAGCCACGCGGCCAGACCGTAGTTCGCCAGGGCGCCCAGGACGCTGCCCGTCACGCCGCAGACGATCACGAGCGGGAGCGACAGCTCGCCCTTCGCGGCGAGATACCCGGCGGGAGGCATCACGAGCTCCGATGGCAACGGGAGGATGGAGGATTCGACGGCCATCAGCACCACGATGCCCGGGTACCCGATGTCGCGGAACCGGTCCAGCAGCCATTGTATGAACGACTCAAGCATCGAAGCCGTGCTCCCCCACGAGTGGGACAAACCGGGCGTCCCCGAGCGACGACAGTCGCACTTCCCCGTCCCCCAGGCCGGTCCGCTCGACCAGCGTCAGCTGCTGTTTCCCCTTTTCCCCCACTGGCACGAGCAGCCGCCCGCCAAGTTTCAGCTGCGCCACCAGGGGTGACGGCACCTCCGGACCTCCGGCCGCCACGAGAATGGCATCGTACGGGGCGTACGCGCTCCAGCCCAGGGTACCATCCCCCACCAGCATCGACACGTTGCGCACCTCCGCCTCGCGGAGCGCGCGTTGCGCGCGATCGGCCAGCTCGCGCACGCGTTCGACGGTAAAGACCTGATCCACCAGCCGGGCCAGCAGCGCGGTCTGGTATCCGGAACCGGTGCCGATTTCCAGCACCCGCTCCCGGCCCGCGAGCCGGAGTTGGGCCAGATACCGCGCCTGCATGGAGGGCTGCGAAATGGTCTGCCCTGCGCCGATGGGAAGCGCCGAGTCTTCGTAGGCCCGGTGGCGGACCGCCGGTGGCACGAACAGATGGCGCGGCGTCTCGGCGAAGGCCTTCAGGACCGCGAGGTCTTCGATCCCCTTGGCCCGGAGCGCGTCCACCAGCCGGACGCGGTACCCGCCAAAGCTGTCTCCTCGAGCGTCGGCCACGCGGGTGTTACTGGCCCAGCTTCCAGGACCGCACGTCGTCCAGGAGCCGGTAATTGGTCATGTCCACGTGCAGCGGCGTGACGGAAATGTATCCGTCCCGGACCGCCTGAAAGTCGGATTCGGCGCCCCCCGACCAGGTGACATGCCCGCCCCCGATCCAGAAGATGTCGCGGCCCCACGGATCCTTCATCCGCGCGATCTCTTCGTGGAAGACCCGGCTCCCGAGATGCGTGAC
This sequence comes from Gemmatimonadales bacterium, assembly GCA_035568195.1. Taxonomy (GTDB): domain Bacteria; phylum Gemmatimonadota; class Gemmatimonadetes; order Gemmatimonadales; family GWC2-71-9; genus 40CM-2-70-7. Next base: position 165 of record DATMOQ010000093.1, on the reverse strand, counting down.
CTTCACGCCCTTGACGCTGGCGGCGGGGACGGCCGGCAGGTTCACGTTCAGGAGCGTCTCCTTCGGGAAATCGGACACCGCCAGCACCTCCGCCAGGAGGCGCTGGAGCCGGTCGCGATAGGAATCGAGATGCTCGAGGTCGAACGAGCCGTAGGAGACCGCCAC
>DATMOQ010000092.1:0-2926 GCA_035568195.1 Gemmatimonadales bacterium | reverse complement strand
GCGGGCCATGGCGGTGATCAACTCGCCCACTTTGATGGGCTCACGGAAGTCGACCTTGTCCACCGAGACCGTCACGCACTGGTGGCGCGAGTGGCGCATGGCCGACACGGCCGCGACGTGGTCGGCGAGGGAGAGGATCACGCCGCCGAACACGTTGCCCATGATGTTGGCGTGGTTCGGCTCCATGAGCTGCGAGATAACGGTCTCGGATTCGCGCGGGTGCCGTGGCTTCATGTCAGTAGTCCACCGGTCGGAGGTAGAATTCGCCGATCGCCGTCTGCGAGAGCATCGCCACCGTGGGGAGCCGGCGCTTCCAGTGCGTCGCGTCCAGGCGGCTCCGTACCCGCTCCACTTCTTCCGCCGTGAAGCCCAGCGCCGGCACGTCCGCCGGCCGCCTCCCGGAAATCAGCTCGTAGAGGATCCGGTCGGCCTTGGGATATGAGATCCCAAAATCCCCCTCATCGGTCTGCCCCGCCACCAGGTCCGCGGTCGCGGGCTTGGAGACGATTGCTTCGGGGACGCCGACGTGCCGCGCCAGCGCCCAGACCTGGGTCTTGAAGAGATCCCCCAGGGGGTTCACGGGCGGCGTGTCATCGGCGTGCCAGGTGAAGTAGCCGAGGAGGCGCTCGGACTTGTTGCCGGTGCCGAGGGGAAGTGCCTTGTGGCGCTCGGAGAGGTCGAAGAGCGCGATCATCCGTTCGCGCGCCATCACGTTGCCCTTGCGGGCGGGGCCGGCGTCGGGCGCCTGGGCCAGGTAGCCGTCCACCGCGGCCGAGATGTCGATGGTCTCGCAGGGGATGCCGAGCTTGTCGATGACGAGCTGGGCGTGGGCGAGGCTTTCGGGACTCGAAGTGCGATACGGCATCCGCACGCCGATCACGTTCTCGCGACCCAGCGCTTGAACGGCGAGAAAGGCGGTGAGCGCGGAGTCGACGCCGCCGGACAGTCCGACGATTCCCTTGGTGAACTTCCGGCGCTCGACGACTTCATCGCGCAGGAAGGCGACCAGCCAGCGGTTGACCAGCTCGGTATCGATGGCGAGGGGATCTCCGTTCGCGACTCTGACTCCGTGCACTCTCGGGAGCGGAGAGCCCTGAAGGACAAGACGGGGAGCGGTCGGAGTCCGGGAAGTGCGAGCTCCGCTCGGCGGATCGAAAGCCAATACACTCTTTTTCTTTTCGCCGATCTTCAAATGGGGGATGGCGACTTCGAGGTCTGCCAGCAGGGGCGAATCCGCGCGGACGTGGGTGATCTGATCGAGATCGACGTCGGCGACCATCAGGCCTTCGTCGAACAGCGGGGCGCGCGAGACGATCTCTCCGGAGGGGCCCACCAGCACCGACCCGCCGGGGAATCCCTTGCCCCCCTCGAAGCCCACCAGGGAGGCCAGGGCCACGTAGATGCCGTGCTCACCGGCCATCCCCCGCACCACCTGTTCCCAGCGGACCATGCTGGCGGGCAACCGGGTCCCCTCCTCGTCCACCCCCGTCCCCCGCGCCGGCGACGCGCTGGGGACGAGAATCAGCTGGGCACCGTCGAGCGCGGCGATGGTACCGGCGATGGAGTGCCAGGCGTCCTCGCAAATGAGGACCGCGGCCCGCCCGCCCCAGCCGGTCTCGAACGCGTGCACGCCCTCGTTACCGCGTTCGACGTAGCGCTCTTCGTCGAACACACCGTAGGTGGGCAGGAAGATCTTGCGGTGGACGTGCCGGACTTCGGACTTCTTCCCGTCGAGCGTGGCGTAGAGGCAGGAATTGTGGAAGCGATTCCGGAAGATCTCGTAGAATCCGACTGAAATGTCGACGGCAGGGGCCTTCGACTCCTGATGCACCGCCACCAGGTCCTGGAAGAGCGTCCCCGCGGTCACCGCGACGTCCCGGACGCCCCCCTCGAGAAAGTATCCCGAGGTCGCGGTCTCCGGGGTGACGACGAGACTTACCCGAGGCTCGAGCTTCCCCACGTCGGCCAGGATCGCGCCGATCTTCGCCAGGTTGGCGGCGTAGTCCCCCTTCTTCGGCCGGAACTGTGCGATGGCGAGACGCATGCAGAAAAGCTAGTCGGTTAGACGGTTAGTCGGTTAGTGATTACAATGGACTCTGTGATTCTGTATATCGTAGTCGGGGGCGTCCTGGGAACGCTGGCCCGCTGGTACCTCCAGGGGTGGATCCAGACGTCCACCGGCGCCGGCTCCTTTCCCCTCGGCACCCTCCTCATCAACATCGCCGGCTCCCTGGTTCTGGGCTTCGTCGCGCGCCTGGGCACCGGCAGCACCATCATGTCTCCCGAAGTACGCGGCGGGCTGACCATCGGACTCTGCGGCGCGTTTACGACCATGAGCACGTTCAGCTACGAGAGCATACAACTCCTGGGAGATGGTGATTACGTCCGCGCGGCGCTCTACATGGGCGGAACGATCGTGGGGTGTCTCGCGGCGGTGACGGCAGGATCCATGGTGGCGGGGAGGTTGCTATGACCCAGCGGTTCGCCGGCGAGCGCACGCTCATGAGAGTCTTCATCGGCGAGAGTGACAAGTTCCATGGGCGGCCACTCTACGAGGCGCTGGTCGAGCTTTTCCGTTCGAAAGGGATGGCGGGTGCCACCGTGCTTCGGGGGGTCGCCGGATTTGGAGCGGCCAGCACGCTCCACACGGACAAGGTCCTCCGCCTCTCCCTCGATCTCCCGATCATCATCGAGGTAGTGGAGACTCAAGAGGCGATCGACGCGCTGTTGCCCGAGCTGGACAAGATGATTGGTGGAGGGCTGATCACGCTGGAGAAGGCGCGGGTGATCTTGTACAGAGGGGAGCCCCGTTAGGAGCTCCCCTGTATTGTTTCTACCTGCCGTGTCTCCCGCCACCACCGCCACCGCTGTGGCCACCGCCCCCACCACCGCCACCACCCCCGCCCCCACTACGGCCACCGCCACC
>DATMOQ010000091.1:0-2387 GCA_035568195.1 Gemmatimonadales bacterium | reverse complement strand
GCCGCCAGGAGGGTCAGGATGGTCCCTACGCCCCAGCGGACGTCTATCCGCGCCCAATCGACCCGCAGGACGATGGCCACCAGCAGCGCCGCACCGACCGTCAGCCTGGCGACGGTGGTGATCAACCTCCGGGTCCCCCGGGCTCGGGGCCCCTCGGAAATGGCGGCTTCTGGCTGCGAAACACTCATGTCGGTCTCCGAAGCAAGTTCTACGCTAGCCCGGTACTAATGTAACTCACTGATTTTCAGCGTATTGCGGGTTCACGGCATCCCACGGATGGCTCAAGTTGAAAAGCCCGATGGATTCACTGTGGCGGTCCCGCCACACCAGTCATTGAAGACGCGAGGGCCTATCTTGAACGCGCTTTCAGACCATCCAGGGGGTTGGGCGAGGCATGACCAGCGACCAGCCGCCGGAAGGCGGTTACCGGCCCGACGTCGACGGACTGCGCGCCATCGCCGTCGTCGCCGTGGTTCTGTACCACGTGAGCAAGTCGCTCCTCCCCGGCGGGTTTCTGGGTGTGGACGTCTTCTTCGTTATCTCCGGCTTTCTCATCACCCGTAACATCGTACTGGACGTCGATCGCGGCCGATTCTCCATCCGGGAGTTCTACCGCCGGCGGATCAAGCGCATCGCTCCGGCCATGCTCTTGATCGTGGGGGTGACGCTGGTCGCCTCACAACTGCTCCAGCTGCCGGAAGACGCGCACGACACGGCGCGCTCGAGCGTCTTCTCAATCTTTTCACTGTCCAACGTCTACTTCTGGCGATACCTGGACAGCGGGTACTTCGCGGCGAGCAGCGCCCAGGTCCCTCTGCTGCACCTCTGGTCCCTCGGAGTCGAAGAGCAGTTCTATCTCTTCTGGCCCACCACCCTGCTCCTCCTGTACCGGCCGACCAGTTCCAAGCTTCGCCTGGCCATTATTCTGGTGGGCGTGGCCGCCGTCTCCTTCGCGCTCGGCGAGTTCTCCTATCCGAAAGATCCGTCGTTCGCCTACTACATGCTCCCCACACGCGCCGGTGAGCTGCTGCTGGGCGCTATCTCCGCGCTTGTGTTGCTGCACCAGGGCACGCGGCGCTGGCCGGCGCGTCTGGCGCTGGCCCTGTCCACCACCGGCATGGTGGTGCTGGGGGTGAGTCTCGCGGCGATTTCCGAATCCCAACCCTTCCCGGGATGGCGGGCGGCGGTTCCGACCGCCGCGACCACCCTGGTCATCCTCGCCGGCCACGGACAGGGCCACGTGTGGTCCCGCCTGCTCAGCTCGAAAGGGGCGGTGTGGACCGGCCTCGTGTCCTATTCCGCCTATCTGTGGCATTGGCCGTTACTGGCATTGTACCGATACGGCTACGGCGAGCCCGGCCCGGTGCCGGGAGCCACGATGGGAATCCTCACGTTCCTGTTGGCCTGGCTGAGCTATCGATACGTGGAGCAGCCGGCCCGCCGCAGCAAAGCGTCCCTGCCGCGGGTGGTGACGAGACAGTTTCTCCTCCCGGCGGGAGCCTTGTTCACGCTGGCGATGGTCATGATGTATGGCCCGCGCCTGGGCATCCCGCTCCATTCCGGGCGATACCAGGCGCAGCTGAGCGCCGCCCGCAACGCGACCCGGCCCGCCTACGACGTCGATTGGGCGTGTCAGCGCCAGCTCGTGACCAGCGCCGACCTGAGTGACCCCCTCTGTATTGTCGGTCCCGCATCCAAGGACCCGCCCACGGTTCTGGTGTGGGGAGACTCCCATGCGGCCCACTATCTGGGTGTGCTCAGGGCCTTCGCGAATGGAGCGGGATTCCGTTTTCGAAATGTTGAAGTGGGATCGTGCCCGCCGTTGCTGGTCGACCCGGCACCGTTCGTTGAGGCCCGGCGTCTGGCCGATTGTCGGGCGTCGCTGGCGGTCATACAGAACGCGGTAGAGCAGTACCCGGTCGTGATTCTCTCGTCCGCGTCACTCAACTACGGACCGGACTACCTGGGTGGGTTCCGCGGAACGGTGAGCCACCTGGCCGCCGAGGGCAAGATCGTGGTGATCCTGGGTGAGGTCCCGGGGGTGCCCGGTTACGACCGGCGCTGCCGGGAGAAGGGGCTGACCTACCCCTTCCTGACGTGCCCTCACATCGCGCTCCCGTTGAGCGCGCGCGTGGCGGACAACAATCAGGCGCTCCGGGCCATGGCCGAAGGAATTCCCGGGGCGCGATACTTCGACGCGAACACGTATTTGTGCCCCGCCGGCTTATGCACCGCCTATTGGCCGTCCGGTGAGCCTATCTACTATGACGAGACACACCTCTCGCTCGAGGCCTCCTTGCGACTGGGGCAGGAGATCCTGAGCCGGGAGGGAGTCCCTCCCCCGTTCAAGTTCCCCCGCCCGCCGGGTGCCCCCCGAAATTGATGCT
>DATMOQ010000090.1:0-14872 GCA_035568195.1 Gemmatimonadales bacterium | reverse complement strand
CCGCTCGATGAACTCGCGCCGGATGATCGCGAAGATCTTATGCACGGGCCACCTCCGGGTGGGCCGCGGCGGTCGCCGCTTCCGGTCCCACCAGATCGACGAAAATCTTGTTGAGGGACGGCTCGGCCAGCTCGAACTTCGCGAGCCGCGCTCCCGAGCTCACCAGCCCCTTGAGGATGTCCTGCGCATCGGCGCCCGCGGCCAGCTCGAGCTCCGCGTACTGGCCCGTGCTTTCCTTCTTGGTGACCAGCCGGGGATCCGCGAAGAGGCGCTCCGCGTCGCCGGACGCGCCGTCGAACGCGACGTGCACGTGACGGCCGCCGTGGGTCCGCTTCACCTCGGACAGGGGGCCGTCGACCAGCTTCCGGCCCCGGGCGATGATGCAGACGGCGTCACAGAGCTGCTCCGCCTGCTCCATGATGTGCGTCGAGAGAAGAATGGTCTTGCCCTTCTTGCGCAAATCGAGAACGGTGTCTTTCAGAACCTGCGCGTTGACGGGATCGAGACCGGAGAAGGGCTCGTCGAGGACCAGGAGATCGGGCTCGTGGAGCAACGTCGAGATGACTTGCACCTTCTGCTGCATGCCCTTGGACAGCTCGTTGACCCTCCGCATCCGCCAATCCGCGAGCCCCAGCCGGTCGAGCCACTGCAGTGCCAGCGTGCGCGCCTTGGCCCGATCGACGCCTTTCATCTGCGCCAGGAAGATCAGGACGTCGAGCACCCGCATCTTGGGATAGAGTCCTCGCTCCTCCGGCAGATAGCCGATCCGCGCGGACTGGTCGCGGCCGGTCTTGCCGTCCTCACCGAAGAGCCGGATGGTGCCCTCGTCCGGAACATGGATGTGCATCAGCATCCGGATGGTGGTGCTCTTCCCCGCGCCGTTCGGTCCCAGAAGTCCGAAGATGGTCCCCGGTGGCACTTGCAGAGAGAGGGCGTCGACGGCCAGGTGACCGGCGAAGCGTTTGGTGACGCGGTCCAGCTCGACGGCGGGTGCGGGCATGGATCCCGATGGTGAGAGGAGAAGGTTGCTGTGAGCTGTCAGCTGTCAGCAGGCGTACGAATCCTACAGCGTGAGGTTTCCGGCAGCTACTCGGTGCTTATGGGGTTCCGGTCAGCCTGGAGGGCGGCGTGAAGCGTATGCCAGGCCAGGTTCGCGCACTTCACGCGGGCAGGGAATTGCTTGACGCCGGAGAACGCGGCCAGCTTCCCCAGCACGGCCGGGTCCGCGGGGGCGTCGGCACCGCCGGCCACCATGTCGTGGAACGCGCGGAAGAGCCGTTCCGCTTCGCCCGCGCTCTTCCCCAACACCGCCGACGTCATCAGGGACGCCGAGGCCTGGGAAATGGCGCAGCCGGAGCCCTGGAATCCCACCTCCCGGATCACGTCACCGTCCACCGTGAGCTGCAGGGTGATCTGGTCGCCGCAAAGCGGGTTGTCTCCCTGCGCCTGGTGAGTGGGGTGATCGAGCGTCTTGAAGTTCCGGGGGCTGCGATTGTGCTCGACGATGGTCTGCTGGTACAGCTCCGTGAGATCGGCCATCAGCCGAACACCCGCCGCACGCCCTGGAGTGCTTCGACCAGTGCGTCCACTTCGTCGCGCGTATTGTAGAAAGCGAAGGACGCCCGCGCCGTGGCCGGAACACCGAAGAACTCCATCACCGGCTGAGTGCAGTGATGTCCGGTCCGGATGGCGACCCCCGATTGATCGACGATGGTCCCCACATCGTGCGCGTGAATGCCCGCCAGGACGAACGAGATCACGCTCGCCTTCTGGGCCGCCGTTCCGACGATGGTGAGTCCCGGCACGGTCGCCAGGCGCTTGGTGCCGTACTCGAGCAGGTCCTGTTCGTGGAGCGCGGCAGCGTTCCGATCGAGACTTCCCAGATAATCGACGGCCGCGCCGAGCCCGACGACCCCGGCGATGTCGGGAGTCCCGGCTTCGAACTTGGCCGGGATTGGCGCATAGGTCGTCTTGGCGAAGGTCACCGACCTGATCATGTCCCCGCCGCCCTGGTAGGGAGGCATGTCCTCCAGATGCGCGGCCTTGCCATAAAGGACCCCTATCCCCGTGGGACCAAACATCTTATGGCCTGACACGGTATAGAAGTCACAGTCCAGATCCTGCACGTCTACCACCAGGTGCGGCGCCCCTTGAGCGCCGTCCACCAGGACCGGCACGCCGCGGGCGTGGGCCCGCGCCGTCATGTCCTTGATGGGATTGATGGTGCCGAGGGAGTTGGAGATGTGGGCGACGGCGACGAGGCGGGCCCGGGGCGTCAGCAGCTTCTCGTACTCGTCGAGCCGCAGCTCTCCCGCCTGGTTCATCGGAATGACTTTGATCGTGGCGCCCACCTGCTCGGCCAGGATCTGCCAGGGGACGATGTTCGAGTGGTGCTCCATCGCGGAGACGAGGATCTCGTCACCGCTCCTGACCTTGAGCCGGCCAAAGCTCGACGCCACGAGATTAATCGCCTCGGTGGTGCCGCGCACATAGATGATCTCGCGGTCTTCACGCGCGTTGAGGAAGCGGGCGAGCTTGGTCCGGGCTCCCTCGTACGTCGCGGTCGCGGACTCGCTCAGCGCGTACACGCCTCGATGGACGTTTGCGTTGCCGGTCTCGTAGTAGTGACTCACCGCGTCGATGACGGCATGGGGCTTCTGGCTGGTGGCCCCGTTGTCGAGATACACCAGGGGCTTGCCGTGCACGAGCGTGGCGAGAATCGGGAAGTCGCGCCGCACCCGCGCCACATCCCACGCGGGGGCGGAGCGGGCGGCAGCAGCCCGGGTGGCGCTCATGCGGCCGCCCGGGTCTCCACGCCCAGCCGGGCGCGGATGGCCCGGTCGAGGTCGTCGCGTACGGGCACGTTGGCGATGCGCGTCAGCACGTCCGCCGCGAAGCCGTAGGTAAGCAGGCTCTTGGCCGCCTGGGGCGACAGCCCCCGACTCCGCAGGTAAAAGAGCGCGGTGGCGTCCAGCGGGCCGAGCGTGGCGCCATGCGTGCACTTCACGTCGTCGGCGTAGATCTCGAGCTGCGGCTGGCTGTCCGCGCGTGCGTCGCCCGACAGGAGCAGATTGTTGTTGGTCTGCTTGGAGTCGGTCCGCTGCGCGCCCGGCCGCACGATGATGCGCCCGTTGAAGACCCCGCGGGCGTGCTGGTCGAACACTCCGTTGAAGAGCTCGTGGCTCTCGCCGTGCGGCTGCGCGTGGTCGATGGTGGTGTGATAGTCGACGTGCTGCCGGCCACTCAGCACCGACAGGCCATTCAGCACCAGCGACGCGCCGGTCCCCGCCAGGACCGCCCCGAGATCGTGCCGCGACAACCCGGCGCCGAGGGCGATCGACGTGGATCGGAGCACGCTGTCCCGGCCCTGGTGCGATTGCGTCGTGGCGATGTGGCTGGCGGCGGCGCCTTCCCGCTGCACGCGGACATAGTCGAGTTCCGCCCCATTCCCGAGAACGATTTCGGTCACGCTGTTCGAGAACGTGGCCTCCGCCCCGCCGTCCTCGTGCGACTCGATGACGGTCGCGCGCGCCTGGTCTCCCAGTACGATCAGAAGCCGGGGCGTGGTCATTACGGCGCCCGTGCCTTCGAATCGATGCGAGAGACGGATGGGAGTCGCAACTTCAGTCCGCGCCGGCACCGACACCACCTGGACGTCCTCGAGGAACGCGGTGGCGAGCGCCGTAAACGGATTGGCCGACACGTCGGCGTAGCGCCCCAGGTGTGCCTGAGCGACTCCCTCGGCCTGCGCGAGATCTCCCACCAGGACGTGCGGCGGAGTCGACGCGTGAGCGGTCCAGCGGGATACGCCATGGGCGAACGACGTCTCGGCGATGGGCCGGACATCGGTGAAGCGCCACGCTTCCAGCCGGGTGGTGGGGAAGCCGACCTCGGCGAAGCGCGCGGCGCCCTTCTCCCGGAGCTCGGTGAGCCAGCGGGGAGCCACGCTCACACGGCCACCGCTTCGGGCTTGATCCAGTCGTAGCCCTTCGCTTCGAGCTCCAGCGCCAGCTCTTTCCCGCCCGACTTGACGATCCGGCCGCCGGCCAGGACGTGCACCCGATCGGGCACGATGTAGTTGAGCAGCCGCTGGTAGTGGGTCACCACTACGGTCGCGCGGTCGGGACGGCGCAGAGCGTTCACAGCCTCGGCCACGGTCTTCAGGGCGTCGATGTCCAGCCCCGAGTCCGTCTCGTCGAGGATCGCGAGCGTGGGCTCGAGAATCGCCATCTGGAGGATTTCGTTCCGCTTCTTTTCGCCGCCCGAGAACCCGTCGTTCACCGCGCGATTCAGGAACGAGTCGTCCCAGCCGATCTGCTTCAGTTTGGTCTCGAGCACCTGCAGGAAGTCGAGCGGATCGAGCTCTTCCTGGCCGCGGTGCTTGCGGATCGCGTTGAGGGCCGAGCGCAGGAAGTAGGAGTTGGTGATCCCGCGGATGGCCACCGGATACTGGAAGGCCAGGAACACGCCCTCCCGGGCCCGGTCCTCGGGACTCATCTCCAGCAGGTCCTTCCCCCGGTAGCTCACCGTGCCGCCCGTGACCGTGTAGGCGGGATGCCCGGCCAGGACCGCGGCGAGCGTGCTCTTGCCCGAGCCGTTCGGTCCCATGATGGCGTGGACTTCGCCGGCGCGGACCGAGAGATCGAGCCCCTTGAGGATTTCGTTCTTGGCGTCGGTGGTGACGGTGGCCTTGAGGCCCTTGATCTCGAGCATCGGCGTCGCGCTCACCCGACGCTCCCTTCCAGGGAGATGCCAAGGAGGTTCTGGGCTTCGACGGCGAACTCCATCGGCAGCTCCTTGAACACTTCCTTACAGAATCCGTTGACGATGAGCGACACGGCGTCTTCCGCCGACAGGCCGCGCTGCTTGCAGTAGAAGATCTGGTCTTCGCCGATCTTCGAGGTCGAGGCCTCGTGCTCCATGATGGCCGACGAGTTGCGCACGTCGATGTAGGGGAAGGTGTGCGCACCGCACTGATCGCCGATGAGCATCGAATCACACTGCGAATAATTCCGCGCGTCCTCGGCCCCCTTCAGGATCTTCACAAGACCCCGGTAGGTGTTCTGGCCGTGCCCCGCGGAAATGCCCTTCGAGATGATGGTCGAGCGCGTGTTCTTGCCCATGTGGATCATCTTGGTGCCGGTGTCCGCCTGCTGGCGGTTGTTGGTCACGGCCACCGAGTAGAACTCGCCGATCGAGTTGTCGCCCTGCAGAATGCAGCCCGGGTACTTCCAGGTGATGGCGGAGCCGGTCTCCACCTGGGTCCACGAGATCTTGGAGTTGCGACCGCGGCAGGCGCCCCGCTTGGTGACGAAGTTGTAGATCCCGCCTTTGCCGTTCTCGTCGCCGGGATACCAGTTCTGGATGGTCGAGTACTTGATGGTGGCGTCGTCGAGCGCGATCAGCTCGACCACGGCGGCGTGCAGCTGGTTCTCGTCGCGGACCGGCGCCGAGCAGCCTTCGAGGTAGGAGACGTAGCTCCCTTCGTCGGCGATGATCAGCGTCCGCTCGAACTGTCCCGTGGAGGACGCGTTGATACGGAAGTAGGTCGAGAGCTCGAGGGGCGAGCGCACACCCTTCGGGATGTAGCAGAAGGACCCGTCCGAAAAGACCGCCGAGTTGAGCGCGGAGAAGTAGTTGTCGCTTGCCGGGACCACGGTGCCGAGCCACTTCTCGACGAGGGCGGGATGTTCGCGCACCGCCTCGGAGAACGCGCAGAAAATGATCCCGTACTTCGCCAGCTCGGCCCGGAAGGTCGTGGCGACCGACACCGAATCGAACACCGCGTCCACCGCGACGCCCGAGAGCCGCTTCTGCTCGGCCAGGGGAATGCCCAGCTTGTCGAAAGTCTCGAGCAGCTTCGGATCGACTTGGTCGAGCGAGTCGAGCTTTATCTGCTGCTTGGGCGCCGAGTAGTACCGGATCGCCTGGTAGTCGATGGGGGGGTGGTGAATGTTGGCCCACGTCGGCTCCGTCAGCGTGAGCCAGTGCCGGTAGGCCTTCAGCCGCCACTCAAGAAGGAACGCCGGCTCGCCCTTTTTCTGGGAAATGAGCCGGACGATGTCTTCGTTCAGTCCAAGGGGAACGTCTTCCGATTCGATGTCGGTGACGAATCCGTACTTGTATGGCTGCAGTACCTGGGCTTCGATTGACGTCATAAGTTATTCCGGAGCCTTGGGTTACGTTTCCTGTACTGGTTAATCCTACTAGGAATGTCGGGATTGAGCAAGGAGAGGGAAATTCAGTAAGCGTCGCGGTTTATCTCCCGCACGAGTCGCTCATAGTCCTCCCGGGTGTTCAAGTCGTCGATCACCGCCGGATCGTCCACCGGCACCTCCTGGACCTCGCTCGAATGCGCGTGCAGGACTGCTCGGGCCCCGTCCCTGGTGGCCTCCGGGCTCGCCGACAGCTCGGCAAAGGACGACGCCCCCCACACGATGGGGTGACCCCGCCGGGTGCCGAACCGGGGGACCACCGCGAAAGACGCCTTTCTCCGGAACGTTTCGAGCAGCCGGTCGACCGTATCCACGCGGACGTGGGGCAGATCCACCGGCCACACCAGCACGCCTGTGGGCGCGAGGGCGTGAAGTGACGCGAGCCCGACCCGGAGTGACGCGATGGGGCCGCCGTCCACATCGCGATTCTCCACGAATGCGCAGTCGTGCCGCGAGAGAGCTGCCCTGATCTCGTTCGATTCGGCGTCGGGGCCGACCACGACGACGCGGGTTTTCAGGTCGAGCGCCTCGAGCGCCTCGAGAATCCTGAGGACGAACGGCTCCCCCCGGAAATCCAGCAGGGCCTTGGGAGACCCCATCCGGGAAGACCTTCCCGCCGCCAGGACGATACCCGCCAGGGACATGGACTTACGTTACTCCGTATTGCACTGGCCCGCCAAATCGCCACATTAGGCGCCCCCATGGCTGTTCGACGGATCCGCCTCCTTGGCGACCCCGCCCTTCGGGCTCGCTGTCAGATGGTTGAAAAGCCATCCTCGGCAGGGGTGCGTCTAGTCGCCGACGACCTGCGGGATACGCTGGCCGACGCCCGGAAGCGGTTCAAGATGGGGCGCGCCCTGGCCGCGCCGCAGATCGGCGCGCCGATCCGGCTGGTCTTCGTACAGGTCGGGAAAGAACGCTGGAACATGGTGAATCCGGAAATCACCGACGTGGGTCCCGCCGACTTTCAGGTCTGGGACGACTGCTTTTCCTTTCCTGAGCTCTATGTCCGGGTCACGCGGGCGCATCAAGTGACGCTCGCGTACCAGGATCTCCAGGGGAAGGCGCATACTTTGTCCCTGGAAGGACCGATGGCGGAGCTGGTGCAGCACGAGATCGACCACCTGGACGGAATCCTGGCGGTGGACCGGGCCTCCGGACTCGACCCCTTCGCTTTTCGGACGGAGTGGGAAAAAATTCATTCGCCCGCGGACCGCTATGGGCCGCCTACCCCACGAGAGATGCTCTGATGATGAATCCGCTTCACGTCGCCCTTCTGCTTCTGCTGCAACAGCCACAGTCCAATCCCTCGCTCCCCGTCGCCATTCGACCCTGGCTCCTCACGACACCAGTCTCCACCGACACCGGAGCCACCAGGCTCACGCGCGATTACCTGGGTGGAGAGGCGACCGCCTTTCCCGACTCGTCGGAGAAATGGCGCCCGGTCACCATCCCGGCGAGCGGGATCGACGATCTCGGGAAGGAATTCGGCGGAGCGAAGGACCGCACCGTCGTCTACGCCTTCACGTACGTCTACGCGCCGAAAGACGAGAGCCGGACCCTCGTGCTCGCGAGCGACGACGACATCCTGGCGTGGCTCAACGGCCAGCGGGTGCACTATCACGACGTCCCGCGCGGGGTCGATCACGACCGGGACACCGTCGAGGTGAGGCTCGCGAAGGGGTGGAACACACTCCTGCTCAAGGTCGTCAACCGCGGCGGGGACTTCGGCTTCGGTGCGTGGATGGTAGGGGATTCGATCCACGCCACGAATCGCCGGCCCCCGGACGCGCAACCTGGGAATCTCCCGGCGTCGACGGTCGCCGCCGGACCGCTCCGGGTATCGGGGCCGGTCCTGTGGTCGCGCGATACGCTCTGGGCGACCGGGTCCACGAGTCTCACGACCTGGGGGAAGAACCCCCCCTCCGGAGCCGTCGTCTCACTGACCACCGGGGACACGCGATTCAGTCGTGATTCCGTCGATTCCCTGGTGCCGGGGACCCCGAAGGTGCTCCGCCGTCCATTCGATGTGGCCACCCTGAGTCGCGTGGCGCTGGATTCGTCGGCCGCACTGTCGACCCGAATGGGCAACGCCGCCGACGTCCGAGTGGCGCCCCTCGATCCCGCCGCCGTGCTCGATCTTCTCGACTCGCGCATCCAGTTCGCGAGCTGGAGCGATCACGGGACGACCCTCGAAACGACGGTCACGGTCCCGGCCCCGCTGGGAGGGCTGTCGGTCGATCTCCTGGCGGCGGAGTTCGGTCCCACCGCCCGCTACTCCGTCAACGGTCAGTCCCGAACCCTGGGCGCCGACGGGACGGTCCCCCTGTGCGCTCAATGCTCCGCCGGCGACTCCCTCCACATCACCGTCGGTCGCGACTCGACGCGGCCCTGGTGGGACCATCCGCGCGCCCGGGTCCGCGACCGGTCCTACTCCGATCTGGCTCTCGACCTCACGCTGCTCCCGTCGCTCGGTGACTCGTCCGGCTCCGTGCCCTGGCCCGATGCCCACGCGTGGCTGGCGGCGATGCTGTCTCCCGACAAGGCCGCGTATCGGGCCCTCGAGCAGCAGGGGTCACGCAGCCTCGCCGCCGACTCGGCGCGCTTTGCGCGCGACACGATTCACCTGGTGGGCAATTCGCACATCGACGCCGCCTGGCTCTGGCGCTACACCGAGACGATGGGCGTGGCCGAAGCGACGTGGCGTACGGGACTCAAGCTCGAGCAGAAGTTCCCGTCGATGACTTTCGCCGCGAGCGCCGCGCAGTACTACGACTGGCTGGCGAACCGGGCGCCGGGGCTGCTCGACTCGATCCGCGCCGCGGAGCATGCCGGCCGGTGGGAAGCGGTGGGCGGGTGGTGGCTCGAGGCGGACCAGAATATGCCGGGTGGGGAATCGCTGGTCCGGCAAGGGTTGTACGGACAGCGGTACTTCGAGAAGCTGTTCGGCCGGCGCTCCAAGGTAGCCTGGACTCCCGACTCCTTCGGCTATCCGTGGCAGATGCCGCAGATCTGGCACGGCCTGGGAATGGATTTCTTCGTCACCCAGAAGATCCGGTGGAACGATTCGACCACGTTTCCCTATGACGCGTTCGTCTGGAAGGGGCGGGATGGGACGAAGATCTTCGCGTACAACCCGTGGGGCTACGATCACGATCTGGATGGAGCGACGCTGGTGCAGCAGATGCGTCAGGACAACGCGCGCACCGACACGGCCCACCACATGCTGGTGCTCTACGGCGTCGGGGACCATGGCGGTGGCCCCACCGCCGAGATGCTCGACCGCCGCGGGGACCTGGGCCGGCTTCCGGCGTTCCCGGTTCTGAAGGACGACCGTCCGACGTCCGCGCTCACGAGCATTCGCGGCGCCCGGCCCTTCAACCGGTGGCCGGTGTGGGACGACGAGCTGTACCTCGAGTACCACCGCGCCACCTATACCACGCAGAGTTGGATGAAGCGCCGGAACCGCGAGAGCGAGACACTCCTCTCCACCGCGGAATTCCTGGCGACCATCGATCCCGCGCCCTATCCCAAAGATTCCATCGAGCACGCCTGGCGGCAGACCCTGTTCAACCAGTTTCACGATTTGCTGCCCGGCTCGGGGATACATCCGATCTACGTGGACGCGATGGCGACCTACGACAGCGTCGCGGCCGCCGGCACCGCCATCCGCGATCGCTCGGCGCGTGACCTGTCCGCCCGGCTCGACACCCGCGGTCGGGGCGTGCCCGTCACGGTGTTCAACCCGTCTTCGTGGAGCCGGACCGGGTATGTCGACGTGGGCCTGACCGATGCCCTTCGCGGCCTCACCGGTCCCCTTATCGCCACCGATGAGCGAGGCAAGGCTCGGCCCGCCGTGGTCCGCGGCGACACCCTGCATTTCCTTGCGAGCGCCGTGCCTTCACTGGGCGCCGCCGTGTTCTGGATCCGTCCCGGGCGCGCGCCGGAAGACCGCTCCTTTGCGGGGTCGCGCACCCACCTCGAGAACGAGTTCATCTCGGTTGATGTGGACCCGGCCACCGGGCAGATCACCCGGTTGTACGACAAGAAGGCCCGCCACACCGCGGTGGCGGAGGGCGAGAGGGCGAATGTGCTGCAACTGCTGGTGGACGAGCCCGCGCAGTGGGACGCCTGGAACACCGGGTTCACGGGCAAACAGTGGACCATCGATTCCGTGAAATCGTTGCGCGCCGGCGGCGACGCCGTGGAGCGCTGGATCGAAGTCGAGAAGCCCTGGAACGGGACCCATATCACCCAGCGCGTCATCCTCCGCCGCGGCGAGCCCTTCGTCGAAATCGACAACCGGGTGGACTGGCACGAGCGGCACAAGTTCCTGAAGGTGGCGTTCAACTGGAACGTCACGGCGGACAGCGCGACGTACGAGATCGGCTACGGCGCCATCGGCCAGCCGACCAATCCTGCGACTCAGGCCGAGCGCGCCAAGTACGAGCACCCCGGCCACCGCTGGGGCGATCTCTCGGACTCCTCGTTCGGCGTGAGCGTGTTAAACGACTCGAAGTACGGGTGGGACACGCGCGGGCATACGCAGCGCCTGTCGCTGCTGCGCTCACCCCTGTGGCCCGACTCGCTGGCAGACCGGGGGACCCAGCATTTCCGGTACGCCATCTATCCGCATGGCGGCGATTGGCGGAAAGGGCTCACGGAGCGTGCGGGCCAGGCGTTCAACATTCCGATGATCGCCGTGGCGACCACGACACACGCCGGTGCGGCGGGCCGCTCCTGGTCGGTCGCCGGTTCGTCGGAGCCCGACGTCTACATCACGTCGGTGAAGCGCGCCGAGGACGCCCCGGGCCTGGTCCTGCGCGTGGTGGAGTGGCACGGGCAGGCCACGACGACGAAGATCTCGTTCGGTCGCGCGGTGAGACGGGTGCGCCGGGCCAACCTGCTCGAGGACCCGGGGGCGGCGCTGCCGCTCGCTCCCGATGGCCGCAGTGTGTCGCTGACGCTCCGGCCCTGGGAGATCGCCACCCTCCTGGTGGAGTAGACGCGGGAGTAGATTCCCCACTGACGGGGGTGCCCGCCTTCAGCGGGCTGAGAATACACCCTTAGAACCTGACCCGGTTAAGACCGGCGGAGGGAGTCAGTATGGATTGCGTTACCCAGATGCATTTCGCCCGTCAGGGCGCAGTCACGCCGCAGATGGAGCGCGTGGCCGAGCGGGAAGACGTGCCGGCGGAGACCATCCGGGACGAAGTGGCCCGTGGCCGTCTCGTCATCCCCGCGAACATCCACCACCTCGCCAAGCGCCTCGACCCGATGGCCATCGGCAAAGTGGCCCGCGTCAAAATCAACGCCAACATCGGTAACTCGGCGGTGACGTCGGACATCGACGGGGAGCTCGACAAGCTCCATCACGCGGTGCACTACGGCGCCGACACCGTGATGGATCTCTCCACCGGCGGCAACATCGACGCCATTCGCCAGGCCATCCTCGACGCGTCGCCGGTGCCCATCGGTACGGTTCCCATCTACCAGGCAGTGCAGGAGGTCGGGAAGATCGAAGACCTGACCGCCGACGATCTCATCGGGATGGTGGAGCACCAGGCGCAGCAGGGCGTGGACTACGTCACCGTGCATTGCGGCATCAAACGGGCGTATGTGCCGCTCGCCCTCGGGCGGGTGACCGGCATCGTCTCGCGCGGCGGCTCGCTCCACGCCTACTGGATGACGCATCACAATCAGGAAAACCCGTTCTACACGCACTTCGACCGGATCCTCGAGATCGCGCGGAAGTACGACGTCACGCTGTCGCTGGGTGACGCGCTCCGTCCGGGCTCGGTGGCGGACGCCAGCGACAAGGCACAGTTCGCGGAGCTCGAGACGCTGGGCGAGCTCACCGAGCGGGCCTGGGCGAAGGACGTCCAGGTGATGATCGAGGGACCGGGGCACATCCCGATGCAGCAGATCGAGATGAACGTGAAGCGGCAGAAGGAGATCTGCCACGAGGCGCCGTTCTACACGCTCGGGCCCCTCGTGACCGATATCGCGCCCGGATACGATCACATCACCAGCGCCATCGGCGCGGCGATGATCGGGTGGTACGGCGCCGACATGCTGTGTTACGTCACCCGCAAGGAGCACCTCGGCCTGCCCAACGCCGAAGAGGTGCGGGAGGGCGTGATCGCCTACAAGATCGCGGCCCACGCCGCCGATATCGCCCGGGGCCGTCCCGGCGCCCGGGACCGGGACGACGCACTGTCCCGCGCCCGGTACGCATTCGACTGGAAGGAGCAGTTCCGGCTGTCGCTCGATCCCGAGCGCGCGCAGGAGCTGCATGACGAATCGCTCCCGGCCGAGTACTTCAAGAGCGCGGAGTTCTGCGCCATGTGCGGCCCGAAGTTCTGCTCGATGCACCTGACCCGGGAAATCGAGCGGAATCTGGGCGTTCGCGAGCCCCAGGCTCGCCGGGAGCCGGTCGGGGCAGATTGATCTCTCCTCTCCCTCTGGCCGCCGGTTGTCATCCTGAGCGCCGAAGGCGCGAAGGACCTGCTTGTGCCGCCCAGAAGCAGGTCCTTCACTCGCGCTGACGCGCTCGCTCAGGATGACAGCCCCGTTTCACTCGCCACTTGAGGGGCCAGGGCGTATCTTGCCCCCCCGATGTCTGAGCTCCAAACCCGACTCCAAGAAGCGCTGAAGTCCACCTACCGCCTGGAGAAGGAGCTGGGCGGGGGCGGAATGAGTCGCGTCTTCCTGGCCGAAGAGCTCGCGCTCGGCCGGAAGGTGGTCATCAAGGTTCTGCCTCCGGACATGGCGGCCGGCGTCAACGTCGAACGCTTCCGGCGTGAGATCCAGCTTGCCGCGTCTCTCCAGCACCCGCACATCGTCCCCCTGCACGCCGCCGGACAGACGGGCGATCTCTTCTACTACACGATGCCCCTGGTGGAGGGTGAGTCCCTCCGGGCCAAGCTTTCGCGCGAAGGGGAGCTCCCCATCGGCGAAGCGGTCCGGATTCTCCGCGACGTCGCCGACGCGCTGGCCTACGCGCACGCTCATGGCGTGGTCCATCGCGACATCAAGCCCGACAACGTCCTGATTTCCCACCACCACGCGGTGGTGACGGACTTCGGCGTCGCCAAGGCGGTCGCGGCCTCGAGCGGGTCGTCGACGTTGACGTCGCTCGGTGTAGCGCTGGGGACGCCGGCGTACATGGCGCCGGAGCAGGCCGCCGCCGATCCGCACGTCGATCATCGGGCCGATCTCTACGCCGCCGGCGTGCTGGGTTACGAGATGCTCGCCGGGCGGCTGCCGTTCTCGGCCACGACCCCGCAGGCGATGCTCGCGGCGCATGTCACCCAGGCGCCCGATCCCCTGATTGCTCATCGCAGCACGGTGCCGCCCGGTCTCAATGGGCTGATCATGCGGTGTCTTTCGAAGAAGCCCGCGGACCGGCCGCAGTCGGCCACCGAAATGGTGCAGTTCCTCGACCTGATGATGACGCCGTCCGGCGGGATGACGCCGACGGGCAGCACGCCGGTCATCTCCTCGGGGACCGAGGCCGCCGTACGCCGAGGGCACCCGGTACGGGTGGCGGCGCTGTTCGGAGGCGCCGCGGCGGTCGTACTCGGGCTCGTTTACCTGCTCATGCAGAAGCTCGGACTGCCGACGTGGGTGTTCATGACTGCCGGCGTGCTCCTGGTGGTTGGGCTCCCGATCATGGTGGTGACCGGTGTGTTCGAGCGGAAGCGCGCGCTGGCACGCACGACCGGGTACGTCCCCACGAATCCGCTCGCGAAGTGGTTCACCTGGCGGAAGGCACTTCTGGGCGGAGGGCTTGCGTTCGGCGGCCTGGCGCTGATCGCGGCCGTCTACATGGCCATGCGGCTGCTCGGAATCGGGTCGGTGGGCACGCTGGTCGCCAAGGGCCGCCTCAAGGCGCAGGACCAAATCGTGCTGGCCGACTTCAATAATCGCAGCGCGGACACGACGCTCGGTGCCACCCTGACAGAGGCGTTCCGGGTCGACCTCTCGCAGTCCACGGCCGTGCGCCTCCTCGATGCCCGGCAGGTGACCAGCGCCCTCCAGCGAATGCAGAAACCGCCCGGCACCCGGCTCACCGACGCGGTGGCGCAAGAGCTGGCGCAGCGTGAGGGCGTCAAGGCCGTGGTCACGGGAGAGATCGCGGCGGTGGGCAAGGCGTACGTCCTCACGGCGAGCGTGCTCTCGTCCGCCGACGGCTCGGTGCTCGCGGCGGTCCGGGAGAATGCCGCGGATGACGGGGAGCTTCTGCCGGCCCTGGACCGGCTCTCGAAGGCTCTGCGGTCCCGGATCGGTGAGTCCCTCACGAGCATCCGCGACGCCGGCGCGCTCGAGCAGGTCACGACGCAGTCCCTCGACGCGCTCCGGAAGTACTCAGATGGGGTGCGCATCGCGATGAGTGGAGACGACGAAGGATCGATCCCATACCTCCGACAGGCCGTCACGATCGACACCGGGTTCGCGATGGCCTGGCGCAAGCTTGCAGTGGAGCTGGGGAACATCGGTGCATCGACCCAGGATCAGGTCGGCGCCGCGACCAAGGCGTATGATCACCGCGATCGTCTCACCCCTGCGGAGCGGGACCAGACGGTCGGCTACTACTCACAGTACGCCGACTACGACGCGGACCGCGCGATCGCGGCCTACCGGGATCTCTTGGC
>DATMOQ010000089.1:0-3270 GCA_035568195.1 Gemmatimonadales bacterium | reverse complement strand
CGATTTGGCCGACATTTCGGACAAGCCCGCCATGCTCACGCATCCGGACCTGGGCTACAAGGATTGCTACAAGGACGCGGGGCTCACGGGGACGGACCTGGTCAAGTTCATCATCGACACCGCGGGACGGGTCGAGCCTGGCTCGGTTCAACTTGCGGCGGTGTCCGATCCGATGCTCGATACCCTCGCCGTGCACGTGGTTCGGGGCATGAAGTTCCGGCCCGGTGCGGTCGCCGGTGCGCCAGTGCGGGTCTCCGTGAGTCTGCCAGTCCACTTCGGGAATGGCGCGCCGCCTGCGCCGCCCGAGAATCGAGTGTTCGGCGAGAGTTGCGTCGATCGGAAGCCGCAGCCCCTCAGCGGCGACGCAGTCCAGCACGGAAGTCCCGTCGGTCGCGTACCCTCGGACTCGATGGCGATGCAGCCCAACGAACGGGACGGCGCGGGCTCGCGAACGGCCCCGGGGCTCTGGAAGCGGGTGCACGTTCGAGCCGTGGTAGACACCGGGGGACAGGTGATCGAGGCGACCGTCGAAGACGTCGGACTGACGGCGGAGACGACGCAGAACGCCACCAGCATGGCGAAGCGAATGCGGTTCATCCCCGGTCGGCTCAACGGAGCGGCTGTCAGGACGTCCGTGACGATTCCGATCACGGTGACCTCCAACTAGCGAGAACGAGAGCCGTGCCTGAGATCACCTTCCTCGAAGGGCTGCGTCAGGGCCTGCGCGAAGAGATGGAGCGCGACGACCGCGTCTTCATCCTGGGCGAAGACGTGGGTGCCTACGGCGGGGCCTTCAAGGTCACGGAGGGGCTCCAGAAGCAGTTCGGGGAATCCCGAGTGATCGATACGCCCATCTCAGAGGCCGCGATCGTCGGCGCCGCGGCGGGCGCCGCGCACCTCGGCATGCGCCCGGTGGCGGAGATGCAGTTCATCGACTTCATCTCCTGCGCGTACGACATGCTGACGAACTACGTCGCCACGGCGCGGTACCGCGCGGGGCTTCCGACGCCCATCGTGGTGCGCGGCCCCTGCGGCGGCTATGTCCGCGGCGGACCCTTCCACTCCCAGAACCCCGAGGCCGCTTTCTTCCACACGCCGGGCCTCAAGATCGTCTACCCTTCCACCGTCCGGGACGCGAAGGGGCTGATCAAGAGCGCCATCCGGGACGATGATCCGGTGCTCTACCTCGAGCACAAGTGGCTGTACCGTCGTATCAAGGAGCAGATTCCCGAGGGCGAGGAGATCCTGACGCCCATCGGGTCGGCGCGGATCGCGCGGGAAGGGAAGGACCTGTCGATCATCACGTACGGGGCCACGGTGTGGAAGTCGCTGGAGGCCGCGGAGACCCTCGAAAAGGACGGCGTGTCGGTCGAGATTGTGGACCTGCGCACGCTGCTGCCGCTGGACGACGAGGCCATCCTCGCGACCGTGAAGAAGACCAACAAGGTGTTGATCGTGCACGAAGACACCCGGACCGGCGGGCTGGCGGGGGAGATCACGGCACGGATCAACGAGAAGGCGTTCGAGTGGCTCGATGGACCGATCATGCGGGTGACGGCGCACGACGTGCCGTTGCCCTATGCGCCCACCCTGGAAGACTTCGTGCTGCCGCAAACGGATGATATTGTCAAAGCGGCGAGATGGCTGGCTAGCTACTAGCCGTCAGCGATCAGGCATCAGCAAGCCTGCTGATCGCTGATGGCTGATGGCCCAATAGGAGTTTTTTCTCATGGCCCGAATCGATGTGCTGATGCCGCAGATGGGAGAGTCCATTGCCGAGGGGACCCTCAGCAAGTGGCTCAAGAACGTCGGCGACGAAGTGAAGCGGGACGAGCCGCTCTTCGAGATCTCCACCGACAAGGTCGATGCCGAGATTCCGGCGCCCTCCGCCGGGGTGCTGGCCGAGATCAAGGTCCAGCAGGGCCAGACGGTGCCGGTGCAGACGCTGGTGGCGGTGATCGAGACTGAGAAGGGCGCCGCTGTTCCGGCCGCCGCGCCACCCGCGGCGAAACCCGCGCCCGTCGCCGCGGCGGCACCGGCACCAGCCCCCGCCCCCGCAGCCAAACCCGTGCCGGCTCCGGCGGCCGGGAGCCCCGCTCCGGCCGCTCCTGCTCCCAGGCCCTCGGCTCCCGTTCCCGGCAACGGGAATGAAACCGCCGAAGAGCGCCTGCGCCGCCGGTCGACGCCGCTGGTGCGCAAGATCGCAGCCGACCACCAGGTGGATATCGGGGGGATCCCGGGCACGGGGTTCGCCGGGCGCGTCACCAAGCAGGACATCCTGGGCTACATCGAGCGCGGCGCCCCCGCCGCGGCGCCGTCCGTGCCCCGGGTCCCCGCGGGTGCTCCGTCCGGTCCCATCGAGCATCCGGCGGGTGCCGATCCATGGCCCGGTGACCGCGTCGAGCCGTGGTCGAAGATCCGCAAGATCACCGCCGACCACATGATCATGTCGAAGCGGGTTTCGGCGCACGTCGCGTCGTTCTTCGAGATCGACTACACCCGCGTAGCCCAGCTCCGCGCCAAGGCCAAGGCATCGTACCAGGAGCGGGGCGTCAACCTCACGTTCCTCGCGTTCATCGCGAAAGCCTGCGCCGAGAATCTCAAGACGCATCCGGTGGTGAACGCCGCCGTGTCGGGCGATAACACCATTTACCGGCGCGACATCAACGTCGGCATCGCGGTGGCCCTCGACTGGGGTCTCATTGTCCCCGTCATCAAGCACGCCGACGAGCTGTCCCTGATGGGGATCGCGCGGGCCATCAACGACCTGGGCGAGCGGGCGCGCACCAAGAAGCTCCTTCCCGACGATATTCAGCGCGGGACCTTCACCATCACCAACCCGGGCGGGTTCGGACCCTTCGCCGGGATCCCGATCATCAACCAGCCCCAGGTCGCCATCCTCGGCGTGGGCGCGATCGAGAAGCGTCCCAAGGTCGTCACCTTGCCGGACGGGTCGGACTCGATCGCCATCCGCACCATGGGGATGCTGAGCATGTCGTACGATCACCGGATCGTGGACGGTGCCGATGCCGACAAGTTCCTGGCGGACGTGAAGAAAATGCTTCAGGAGTTTCCCGAAGGAGCGATCTGACCATGGCCAAAGTGCTCACCGCGGCGCGCGTGCGCGTGCCGGCGTCCAACGAACGGGATTATCTCGCAACCCTGCGCGATCTCTGCCAGTACGCGGACGCCCGGGGCCAGCGGATCTGGGTGTTCCGGAACGCGAAGGATCCCCAGCTCTTCATCGAGTTTTCGGAGAGTCCCACCGAG
>DATMOQ010000088.1:0-12306 GCA_035568195.1 Gemmatimonadales bacterium | reverse complement strand
TGCAGGTGGTGGGGTTCGACCCGTGGACCGGGGGCTCCGAGTTCAAGAGGCGGATCACGTTGGTGCTGGGCCAGCGGCAACAGCTGGTGTGGGACCTGCCGCCCATCGAGACGTTCGTTCTCAACCGCGCCATTTACGACATCGCCGACGCGGATTACCAGGAGCGGCTCGAGGAGCTGACCGAGCTGCTGGACCTGAAGGCGATCCTCGATAAGCCCGTACGCCAGCTCTCGCTGGGCGAACGGATGAAGTGCGAGCTGTCCGCCGCGCTTCTGCACCGGCCATCGGTCCTCTTCCTGGACGAGCCGACACTGGGTCTCGACGTCACCGCGCAGGAAGCGATCCGGCGGTTTCTCCTCGCCTACCGGGACCGTCACGGGGCCACCATTCTGCTCACCTCGCACTACATGCAGGACGTCACGGCACTCGCCACGCGGGTGCTGATGATCAACCGCGGACGCCTGCTCTACGACGGGGCGCTCGACGCCCTGGTGGCTCGCATCGCCGGCTCGAAGCGGCTCGAAGTGGTGCTGCAGCGGGACGTAAGCGAGGACGTGCTCCACCGGTTCGGCGAGGTGAAGACGTATCGGTTCCCCAACGCGGTGCTCGAGACGCCGCGGGAGCAGGCGGCGGCGACGAGCGCGAGGCTCCTGGCCGAGCTGCCCATCGCGGACATCTCGATCACGGACCCGCCCATCGAAGAGGTGATTCAGAAGGCCTTT
The DNA here is from genome assembly GCA_035568195.1 of Gemmatimonadales bacterium. GTDB lineage: Bacteria > Gemmatimonadota > Gemmatimonadetes > Gemmatimonadales > GWC2-71-9 > 40CM-2-70-7. The sequence goes on along the minus strand of DATMOQ010000088.1, from coordinate 11,584 downwards.
GCCCTGGGCGCTGAGGACGAAGAGTGACCGCGCGGGTGTGGGTGCGCCGCTATGGCGCCCTGATGCGGAACGCCTGGCTGGTCGATCTCCAGTACCGCGCGTCCATCGTCCTGTGGGTGCTGTGGGGCGTCATGGAGCCCGCCATCGCCCTCGGCATCTGGTGGTCCATCGCGGGGGCCGGGGCGGTGGGCGGCTACACCCGCACCGACTTCGCGCGGTACTTCTTCGCCCTCACGCTCATCAACCAGCTCACCATCGCATGGGATTCGTGGTACCTGGACCGCTGGATCCGGGAAGGAGACCTGAACTTCAAGCTCCCGCGGCCTCTCCACCCGGTGCATGAGGCCATCGCGGACAACATCGCGTACAAGGCGCGCAGTGCCGGGACCCTGCTGCTGATCTGGGTCGCGGTGTCCATCGTCTGGCCGGTCGTCCGGCTGCCGTTCGCTCCGACCACCATCCTGATCACGGCGGTAGCGGTGGTGCTCGCCGCGGTGCTGCGGTTCCTGATCAGCTTCACCACGGGACTGCTGGCATTCTGGACCACGCGCGCGACGTCGATCATGGAGCTGCACGCGGGGATTTCGCTCTTTCTCGCGGGCCGCATCGCCCCCCTCTCGCTTCTGCCGCCCGTGGTGTCGGGAGTCGCCAGCTGGCTCTGGTTCCCGTACATGCTCTCCTTCCCCGTGACCCTCCTCACCGGTGCGGCGCACGGCCACGCGCTCTGGGTGGGATTCCGCGGGCAGCTGATCTGGATCGCCATCTGGCTGGTCGCCTGTCGAACGGCCTGGCGGGCCGGCATCAAGCGCTATGGAGCGGCCGGCGGATGAGCCGCGCCCGACCCTTCGCCGTGCTGGGGGCGCTCTGGAAGCTCAACGCCGCCGAAGAGCTGCAGTACCGGGCCAACTTCGTGGCGTCGTTCGCGAGCACGGCGTTTTACCTGCTCACGGCCCTGCTCACGCTGTCGCTGTTTTTCCGGCATGCGAGCAGCCTGGGCGGGTGGGACTTCTGGGAGGTCGTCGTGCTCCTGGGGGTGTTCAACGCGCTCTCGGGGCTGGTCGAGGCCATTCTCCGGCCCGGCATCGGTGATCTGGCGGCGCAGGTGCGCTCCGGGAATCTCGATCTCGTGCTCTCCCGCCCCGTGGATGCCCAGGCGTTCGTCACCTTCCGCCACATCGACATCTGGCGCCTCGCCGACATCATCCTGGGACTCGGCGTCTCGACCTACGCCTTGCTTCACGTGGGGCGCTTCCCGAGCGGCATGCAGATCGTCGCGTTTGTCGTGACCTTCGTCGCCGCCGCGCTGGTCGTGTACGCGATCTGGGTCACCCTGATGAGCCTGGCCTTCTGGTTTGTCTCGGTGGAGAACATCGCCACGCTGTTCGACGCGGTCTTCGAGGGCGCGCGGTATCCCGTGTCGGCGTATCCAGCAGCGCTGCGGTTCGTGTTTTTCTATCTGCTCCCCGTTGCCTGGACCACGACGATTCCCGCCTCGGCCCTCACCGGGCGGCTGAGCGCTCCGACCGCCGTGCTGGCGGCGGGGGTGGGGGGCGCGGCGCTGGTGTTGTCGAGACTCCTGTGGCGGGCGGCGATCAGGCACTATACCGGGGCCAGTTCCTAGTCACTTCTGCCAGACTCCGTATCCGTCCGCTCGAAGTTGCTGGGCCAGCACCTTCTCCATTCGCTCGGCCTCTTTGCGGGGTAGGGGGTTCAGCCCCGCATATAGGTCGGGCCTGAGCCTCACGCCGTACTTCCGCACGTAGTTGTTGTCCCTGATGCCGTATCGGTGACGCTCGAAGCGGATCTCGGGCGTGAGGCCGGTCATCCCGACGTAGAGCAGGGGCTTTTCGGAAGAGCGATTGGGATTGGCCCGGCGGAACTTGGCGTGCTTCCACACCGCGGGGTCGAGCTCGATGACGTAGACGTGGTGAGTGGCGCGCCGCTTCACCGGGTCGTGCATGACGGGGGCAAAGATGCCTCGTCAGAAACTGATTGCAACTCCCAGACCCGCCCGGCCTGGTGCGACGCGGACTGATAAGCGCACGGTCGAGGGGCTGACCTCGTGCCAGTCGTCGTCGGTCATCCCGGAGCCGACCAGGGCGCCAAAGCCCGCCCCGACCCCTCCAAACAGCACCCCCAGGAGTGCGGCTTTGTCGCCCGCACTGAACCGAACGAACGAGGTCGGGGGGTCGTCACCCGAAGCGAGGCCGCCGATCACTCCGGAACCAGCGCCGATGAGGAACCCCACCAGCGCGCCCTTGCCCGTGTGGTTCCGCGTCCCCAGGCTCACCTCGAGCGTCTTCACCGATCGGCGCGGCACGAAGACATTCAGCGGTCCGGAGCTGCGGGAAACCCACAAGCCGGTCGAGTCCGCCTTCACGAGCGAGCCGACGATCGGCCCCGAGTCCGTGGTGACGCGCACCCGGGTCCCCGGCGCGACCCGCTCTTGTGACGAAGAGGGTCGGGCAAGACCGAGCCAGACGAGGCTGAGGCCTGCAATAAGGTAGGGGCTCATGGAACGACTCCCGAAAGGAGGTTGCTTCAGGATCGTACGCGGCGATCACGTCCCGCTCACGTACGCTCCCTCGAGATGGCGGCGAGCGCCTCCAACTCGAGCAAAGCTTCCTGGTCCTTTGGGCGGCCCGCGGCGCGCTTTGCCTTGATCAGAGCTGGCAGGGAAAGCACCCGAAACTCCAACGCACCGACAGTGGCGGCGTCCGAGGCCGCGGCGACATCCGAGTAGGTGCCGACGCCCTTCACACCAATGAAGCAGTCCAGGTCTCCCTCGTCCGTTCTCAGCGTGAGCATGGGGCAGCGGTACAGGGTGACTTCGTCCAGCACGAAGGGGAGTCCCAGCTCCACCCCCCGGGGGTAGGCGTGCCAGAGACCCAGGCGGGCGGCCAGGCGCTTCCGGTTCTCCGGGCTGGGCTCGTAGCAGATGTCGAGGTCGTCGGTCAGGCGGCGGGAGCCATGGGCCGCTCCGGCCACGCCGCCGATCACGACGAACCGCACCTCGCCGGCGACCAGACCTGCCACCATCGAAAGCAGGCTCATGAGGACACGCGCACCTCACGCAGGAAACGCCAGTTCTCATTGAGACTCCGGAGGCGCTCTTCGGGCGTGCGCTTCAATCCTTCTTCGAGTGCGTCGATGTCGATGCCGAATTCGCGCGCGGCCTTGATCGCGTTCCTCGCCCGCGGCGGGCGATCGTGGGCGCGCCGGCCTACGGTGCGGGGCGGGTCCTTGAGTGCACTGGCACTCGCCAGGGCGAAGTCGGACAGGAAGCGCCCCACATCGATCTCGAGCACCGGACCGCCGGGATGGCCGAACCGCACCACGTCGTTCTTGTCCTTCAGTGCCTGCCCGGCGAACTCCCAGGCCCACTTCAGCTCCATGACGAACGAATCCACCAGCCAAAAGGCGAGGCCCAGCCGCCGCATGTCGTCGATCGAGTACTGGAATCCCCGATTGAGGACGGCGCACGCGTTCTGGACCCGCTTGGCGGGAGCGCCAGTGACCGCGGAAGCGAACCCGAGCGTCATGGAAACAATATACCTAGTTACTAGGTATATTGTCTAGCCGAGGTGAACCCCTCGACCTGGGGCGGACGTAGGTTCGAGCATGGACCACACGATCCTGGCCGTCCTGCTGGTCGCCTGCTGCTTGGTGGGTCTGGCGCTGATCGCCGTCGGCCTTCCGGGCATCTGGCTGATGGTGGTCGCCGTGATCGCCTACGGGCTGGTCACGAAGTTCGCCGGCGTGGGCGTGATCACCCTGTCGGTGACCATCGTCCTCGCGCTGCTCAGTGAGGTGGCCGAGGCGTGGCTGGGCTTCGGGTTGGCCAGGAAATACGGCGGTTCGAAGCGTGCCGGCTGGGGCGCCCTCATCGGCGGGCTGGTCGGGGCGGCCGTGGGGGTTCCCGTCCCCGTGGTCGGGAGCGTGATCGGCTCGCTCGTAGGCGCCTTCGGTGGCGCCCTGCTCCTCGAGTACCTGGGCCACGGCGACTCGGACAAGGCGGTCAGGGCCGGTTTTGGCGCCCTCCTTGGCCGAGTCGCCGCGACGGCGACGAAAATGGCGTTGGGCTTCGTGATCACCGTCTTGGCGGTGATCGGAGCCCTGCGGGGGTGACGCCGGGGCATGGCCCCGGCGTTATCCTGTGTCTCAGAATCCGTATTTCAATCCGAAGTAAAACGTCTGCCCGTAATACTCCCGCTGCACGTCATAGGCATGCGATGGCGTGCCGTTGAAGAACCCGAATACCGCGTTGTTGATGTTCAACACCTGCAGCTGCACCTGCACCGCCGAGGTCACCGAAATAATGGCCGACGCGTCGATCTGCGAGTGGGCGTAGAAGTAATTGTCGCCATTCGCAGTCGCCGTCCCGTCGCCGTAGCCCGCGATGTTTGCGCCATTGTAGGTCCAGGCGACGCGCGCCGAAACGACTCCCTTGTCGTAGGTGACGGCGGCGTTGGCGACGTCGGGAGACGTCCGGAGCATGGCCGCGGTGCGGCCCGTCGTCGTGTCCACCACCACGCTCGAGCTCACATGAGTCCAGTTCACGTCAAATCCGAGCCCCGACAGGATTCCCGGCAAGGACGTGAGGTGCTGGCTCCAATCGGCTTCGATGCCTTCAAGGTGGCCGTCCCCGCCGTTCTCCGGTTCGGTGCCGTAATAGCCGGCGAAGGGCGCATAGGGCCCGTTATAGATGAAATCCTTCGTGACGATGAAATCTGAAATCTTCTTGTAGAACACCCCACCGGAGATCACTCCGCCCACCGAGGGGAGGTACTTCTCGAACAGGAAGTCAAGGTTCCAGGAGTGCTGCGGCTTCAGGTTGGGATTGCCCGCCGAGAGGTTGCTGTACTGATGCTGGTAGATGGCCCCGAGGGTCCCCTGAAGGGATGGGGCGAGGTCAGAATAGTTGGGGCGCGCGATGGCGCGGGTCACCGCCAGCCGCACGTTCGTGTTCTCGTCCATCCCGTAGCGCAGCTGTGCGCTCGGGAAAAGGTCGGTGTAGTTCTGGGTTCCGGTGACGGTGCTCACCGTCGTCGCGCCGGTCGTGTCGACGTGGCCCAGGTAGCTGGAGTGGGTCATCTCGACCCGCAGACCGAGGTTCAGGTGAACCGACGAGCTCAGGTCCATGGCGTTCATGACGTAGCCGGCGAAAATCCGCTCCTTGCCGTTGAAGCTCGCCAGGGCGTTACCGACGGTGTCGGTGTTATTGCTAAAGGCACTCGGGTTGGCGTCCTCATAGGCGTGCGCCGTCCCATAGTCGGGCACGGGACCCAGGGGGAAGCTGCCGGCCCCCCCGAGGTACGAATAGAAGCCGGGATCCGAGAAGCCGGAGAGGGCCTGGGTGAGCAGGTAAGTGCTGGCGTTCGCCGAAAACTGCGTGCTCCGGTTGACGTAATCCTTGCTCTCGTCCCGGAACCGCAATCCCATCTTGAAGGCGCCGAGCTGATCCCCCAGCGCGTACGTCCGCTGCAGGTTGACTTGACCGCCGAGGTCGGTGCCCGTCGTGAGGCCGGCGCTGGCGTCGTAGCCGGTGAGCGCATAGTTGCTGGCGGTCGCGGCGGCCGTCGCCATCGTCGGCGTGGCATAGTGATACATCGGCATGGTGATGTTCGACGCGTCGTATTGGATGGTCGCCGCCGGTCCGTTGTACCCGAATGGGCTGGTCCGGTAATCGGTCACCGACTGCCTGGTCCCGGCCAGGTTGAGCGCGTAGTCCAGGGCCCAGCGCCCATTGTCCTGCCGGCCGCCGGCATTCACGCCCCACAGCTGTTCCTTTGGAGTGCGCAGCTGCACCTCCCGGGTGACGGCGACGCCCGTTCCGTAGCCGGTAGGCCCAGACGGGGCCGAGTCGCTGCTGCTGGTGACGTCATTGACGTAACGGTTGCCGAGGTTCTCGAAGTAGCTCCACATGCCCTTCACGTACAGCGACGAGTGGTCGTTGAACCGGTAGTCCAGGTCACCGCCAATGCCGTAGCGGTTGCGGAAATAGCTGTAGTCCCGCTCGCTCCATTCCACGGGGTAGGACCGGCCGGCGTTGTCCACGGACCACGCGGGCTCGATGTCGTTGATCACGCGATTGAACCGGTCGATACTCCCGCCGATCAGGAAGCCGAGCTTCTGGTCCGCGCCGAACCGGCCCCCCCAGGTGAGACCACCCTGCCCGGTGGTGTGATCCAGCAGCGTGATGTGCCCGAACTGGCCCGAGATGTAGCCATGCGGGGCGCCCTCGGGAGTCTTGGTCACCAGGTTCACGGAGCCGCCGATGGCGTCGGCATCCATGTCGGCGGTGAGGGTCTTCGACACTTCGATGGCGCCCAGCAGGTCGGCGGGGACGTCGTCCAGCTTTACGATCCGGTCACCCTGCTCGGTGCCCGGGACGTGGGAGCCGTCGACGGTCACGTTCTGGAGTCGGGGCTCGGTGCCGCGGACCTGGACGAACTTGCCTTCGCCCTCGTCCCGCTCGAGCGACACGCCCGGGATCCGCCCCGCCGCTTCCGCGGCATTCGCGTTCGGGAGCGCACGAATTTCATCACCCGAGAGCACGCTCACGATGTTGTCGGCGTCCTTCTGCTTGTCGAGCGCCTGTGCCTTCGTCTCGCCGTTCCGGAACGCGGTGATCATCACCCCGGGAAGGTTCACTGCCGCGGCGTACATCTTCGCCGTCAGGTCGGCCGCGCTTCCCGCGCGGACGACGACGGTCTGCGTGTCGGGTTTGAAGCCGATGATCGTCAGCCGTACTTGATAGGTGCCTGCCGGCACGTAATCGATGCGGAACCCTCCGTCGTCGTGAGAGCGTGAACCATAGGGTGCACCGACCAGACGCACCGTCACACCGTTGAGCGGCTTCGACGCTTCATCGGTGACGTGGCCGGTGACGGATCCCGTTTGTCCAAGGACGACGGCGGGAAGGAACAACGCGAAGAGAACGGCTTTCATGAGACCCTCCTGCGGGGAACCAACTATCGGTTGACCACCGATGTTGCCCCTAGCTCGACAGAGGTCTCACGATTTTCTTGTAACAATCAGGCGAATCAGATTGATGTAAGATTAGGGGTATGCGTGTCCCACTCTTGATGTTGCTGGTCGCCGCTCGTGCCGTCGGACAGACTCCTGACGATGGCCAGTGGACCATGCCGGGGAAGGACTACTCGGCCACCCGTTTCAGTTCGCTCACCTCCATCACGCCCGCGAACGCCGCGCTGCTCAAGCCGGTGTGGAGCTTCTCCACCGGGGTGCTCGGCGGCCACGAAGGCCAGCCGCTGGTGGTGAACAACACGATGTACGTCGTCACGCCCTTCCCCGACGTGCTCTATGCGTTCGACCTGACTCAGGAAGGCTACCCCCTCAAGTGGAAGTACCGCCCCGACGTGAATCCGTCGGCGCTGGGCACCGCGTGCTGCGACGCCATCAATCGCGGCGCCGTCTACGCCGACGGCAAGATCATCTACAACCTGCTGGACGGGCACACCGTCGCCGTGGACGCCAGGAGCGGCCGCGAGATCTGGAAGACCCAGATCGCCGACCTCGGCCAGGGCGAGACCACGCCGATGGCGCCGCTCGTGGTGAAGAACCTGGTGTTCGTCGGTCCCTCCGGCGGTGAGTTCGGGATCCACGGATGGCTCAAGGCGCTCGACCTGGCCACCGGCCATGTGGTCTGGACCGCCTACAACGAGGGCCCCGACAAGGACATGCTCGTCGACTCGTCCTTCCATCCGCTCTATGATCACGGAGCCGATCTGGGTCTGACCAGCTGGACGGGCGACGCCTGGATGCGGGGGGGAATCCCGGTGTGGGGGTGGCTGTCCTACGATCCCGAGCTCGACCTCCTCTATTTCGGCACCGGGAACGCCGGCCCGTACAATCCGGAACAGCGGCCCGGGGACAACAAGTGGGCGTCGAGCGTGCTGGCCCGCCGGCCCCAGGACGGCAAACTGATCTGGGCCTACCAGTTTACGCCGCACGAGAACTGGGACTACGACGCGAATGCCGAGATGATCCTGGCCGAGGCGAACCACAGAAAAGTCCTGGTCCACTTCGACAAGAACGGCTTCGCCTACACCATCGACCGCGCCACCGGCGAGGTCCTGGTCGCGAAGCCCTTCACCAACGTCACCTGGGCCAAAGGCGTCGATCTCAAGACCGGACGCCCCATTCTCGATTCCGCCAAGCTCACGGGCGCCTCCCGCGGCAACGTCACCGATATCTGCCCGTCCCTCGAGGGCGGGAAGAGTCCCGTCTCCGCCGGATCGTACTCGCCGCACACGGGCTACTTCTACGTGGCGACGAACAACCTCTGTATGGATTACCAGGCGACCCAGGTGTCCCACATCGCCGGGACCCCCTACATCGGCGCCAACACGCCGTACAAACCCGGGCCCGGCGGGTACATGGGAGCGTTCATCGCCTGGGATGCCGCGGCCGGCAAAGCCATCTGGTCGATCCACGAGAAGTACCCGGTGTGGAGCGGCTCGGTTACCACCGCCGGGGACGTCGTCTTCTACGGCACGCTCGACGGCTGGTTCAAGGCGGCCAACGCCTGGACCGGCGAGGTGCTGTGGAAGTTCAAAGTGGGCTCCGGCGTGGTCGGGTGCCCCATCACCTACAAGGGCCCGGATGGCAAGCAGTACGTCGCGGTGTACGCGGGGATCGGCGGCGACTGGTTCCTGCTCTCCGGCGACGTCCGCTCCGACGACCCCGCGGACGTCCGTCCCCCGGCCGACTTCGCCCGCGATCTGGCTCGGCACACGAGTCAGGGTGGCATAGTATGGATCTTCGGGTTCTAGGGGCAGCCGTCGTCGTTCTCGGCGTGGGCTGCCGGCAGACGGCGACGGGACGCTACGTTCCGCCGGTGATCAGCTATCCCCAGCACGTGAATGTCGCGGGAATCGCCCCGCCGGCCGGCTCGCTCAACAACCCGTACCAGGTCGACAGCCAGTCCGTGCGCGAAGGCGGCCAGACCTTCACGACCATGAACTGCGACGGCTGCCATGGCGGCGGCGCCACCGGCTGGGTGGGGCCGAGCCTGGTGGATGGACGGTGGCGCTACGGCGGGGAGGACGGCGCGGTGTTCACGTCCGTCTTCTACGGCCGCCCGCGCGGTATGCCGGCGTACGGCGGGACGCTGTCGCCCGCCGCCATCTGGAAGATCATCACGTACCTGAGAGCCCAGCCCCTTCCCTCTGATATTCCGACCGAGCGATGGTAGAAGTCTGCATCGACAACATCGGTCCCCGGGAGCGCGCGAAGCGGCTCCGCTACGGGATCGTCTTCGCCGTGCTGTCACTGGCCGCCGCCGCGGCCCTGGTCGCCACCGGCACCCCTCGGCTCTACCGGCTGGCGCTGTTCCTGCCCTTCTGGGTCTCGGGCTCGGGTTTCTTTCAGGCGCTCGAGAAGACCTGAATCCGCCTCGCGGCGCGCGGTCTGCGCGACATGGATGACGGACCCCGGGCCATTGGCGATCGGCACGCGCTCCAGCAGGTCAGGAGGCAGTCGGGCCGGGTCATGCTGAAGACCACGCTGGCTGCAACTGCCTTCGCTGCAATAGTTTACGTGCTCTGACACTCCTCCCACCGCCCGCCGTAGGGTTCTCAGCCCTCTCAACCGGAGTCCCATATGCTCAAGCCAGTCCTTCAGCTCGCCGCCGTCGGGATCGCCGGTGTGGTACTGCTGAAGCTCGCCGCGCTGCTCGTCTTCCCGCTGCTCGGCCTCCTGTTCAAGATCCTGTTGGTCTGCGCCGTGGTGTTCTTCGCGATGCGCCTCCTCCGGAAGCGCAAAGACGGGGAAGCGCCCGCCACCTAGATTTGGCGCCATGGGCGCTGTCCGCTTCACCAAGGTCGAGAGTCCCGTCGGCGAGCTGCTGCTCGCCGCGAGCGACCGGGGGCTTACCACCCTCCTCTTCGAGGTGTGGGGGCACGGGCCGGCCGATGCGGAGCGGTCGGACTGGCAGCAGGATGACGGAACCGGCCGGGCGGGGGAGATCCTCGCCGAGGCCCGGCGTCAGCTGGCTGAGTATTTCGCCCGCAAGCGCACCAGCTTCGATCTTCCCCTCGACCTGAGCGGCACGCCCTTTCAGCTCCAGGTCTGGAACGCGCTCACGCAGATCCCCTTCGGCTCCACGCTCTCATATGGTGCGCTGGCGCGTCGCGTGGGGTCTCCCAACGGGTCCCGCGCCGTGGGTGCGGCGAACGGCAGGAATCCCGTGGCCATCGTGGTTCCCTGTCACCGGGTCATCGGGGCGAACGGCGACCTGACGGGGTTCGGCGGGGGGATGGCGAGAAAAGAGTGGTTACTCCAACATGAAGGGGGGATTCCCGAGGCACTGTTCACGCAGGAGACCTGATGTCCTTTCTGCCGGTGAAGCACCGCGTCACTCGTGAAGCCACCTTCAACGTCCCCGCCGAACGGATCTTCGCGCTGATCAGCACTCCCCTCGACTTCCCGAAGTGGCGAACCGGCGTGAAGAGCGTGGAGATGCTGCCGACGGGCGGCGGCCTGCCGAAATGGGCCGAAATCTCCTCGAACGGCACCATCACCTTGGCTGTCACACAGTCCGTCCCCGGGGTGGAGTTGACCACCGTCATCGCCGACAAGAGTCTGCCCTTCGGCGGGAGCTGGACTTACGTGCTGGTGCCGGCGGGTCGCGACTCGACCACGCTGAGAATCACGGAGGATGGCGAGGTTTACAACGTGTTCTTCCGCTTCATGTCGCGCTTCGTCTTCGGGCATTCCGCCACTATCGACCGCTATCTCAAGGACGTGCAGAAACACTTGAGTCCTACGGCCTGAACCGCTTCAAGCGAGCGGCGTACCGCCGGCTCAACCTCACTTCCGCTCCTCCCCGGAGCTCGATGACGTAGTCCCCGTGCCCCCAGGGCCGTAATTCCTTGATGCGCTCCAGATTCACCATGACCGACCGGGAGATGCGCGCGAACCCTGCCGGATCGAGCCGCGCCTCGAGCCCGTCGAGGGTGGCCCGCAGGCGATACTCCGCCGGACCGGCGTGCACCACCACGTAGTTCCGGCTCGACTCGAACCGGTCGACTTGAGCGAGTGCCAGCAGAACCGCCCGGTCGTCCGACTCGACCAGCAACCGATCGAGAGGCGCCGGCCGCTCCTTGCGGACCGCCGCCACCATCTCATCGATGCGACCCGAGCCATTCCTTTGTCGCGCGCGTTCGCGTACCCGACCCAGAGCGGTCCGCATCCGCTCGACGTCATAGGGCTTGAGGACGTAGTCCACGGCGTACGCGTCGAATGCCCGCACAGCGTATTGATCGAAGGCGGTCACGAAGACGATGTGGGGACGCGACTCCGGCGCCAGCGCTTCGATCACTCCGAAGCCGTCCACGCCCGGCATCTCGATGTCGAGGAACACCACATCGGGATCTTCGGCCCGGATCATCTCGATGGCCCGGAGTCCGTCGGGTGCTTCGAAAATCGCTTCGATGCTTTCATCCCCGGCCAGAATCCGGCGCACCTTCTGCCGCGCCGGTCGCTCGTCATCCACCACGAGCACCCGGAGCCGTTCCTTCAAGCGCCCTCCCGGTACGGCAACCAGAGCGAGGCCCGG
>DATMOQ010000087.1:0-2679 GCA_035568195.1 Gemmatimonadales bacterium | reverse complement strand
ACCTGCGGTTCGATCGCGACCTTGCTGATACTCCCAGACTCCGTGACCCAAAAGTGAAGGGTATACCGGCCATGTGGCAAGCAAGTCGGGGGAAGAGGCCAGGTCAGGAGGTAGGGCATGGGGGCGAAGTCCCCGCCCCTTCCAGGTCCTGAGTCATTCCCGACGCCCGTGCCCGTCCCCTGACCCTTGCCGCCGCCCGAGCCCGGGCCTTCTCCCGGTCCTCCGGTCGTGCCGTTGCCGGTACCCGCCACCGCGGCCACCTGTGTCGCCAGCGGCGGCGGCTGGAGCTTGGGCAGGTCGAGCTTCACGGGATCGGGGAGCGGAATCTTGGTCATGGTGACCTGCGGGACGGCCGGGACCGCCACCGTTTGGGGAACGCTGGCACCGGACAAGAGGAGGGTGTGGAGCGCCTGCCGGCCGCCGCCACCCCCACCGCCGCGCGGTCCCGCACCATCCCCGGCCCCCGCCAGCAGGGCGGCGCTCCGCCACAGCAGCAGCGCGATGATGAGGACGTGCACGCCGATGACGATGGCCGCACCCCGGCTCATCCGCAGCCGCGGCACGACGAGCTGCGGCGACGGGAGGTCGGGCTTGCGGTGCCCGGAGGGCGGAGCGTAGCGGTCGGGGGGGAACACGGTTCAATAATTACACCGGGCCAATGAAAAAGGGGACGCTGGCGCGCCCCCCTTTGTTTCAATGCCTGCTTCGCGACTTGGCCTCTTAGCCTCTGGCTTCTTACTTGCCCGGCTCCGGCGGCGGCGTGAACGCGATCACCTGGACGCCGGCGCCCTTGGCCAGGTCCATCGCCGCGATGACGTCGCCGTACACCCGGTTGGGCGCCGCCTTGATGAACATCAGCTTGGCGGACCGCTGATCGAAGATGTTCTTGAGGAAGTCCTGCAGTCCGGTGAGCGGCACGGGCTTGGTGTTCACGGCGTACCCGCCGTCGGCGGTCAGCTCGAGCACGATCTGGTCGGACGCCGACTGCTTCTGGTTCTTCTGCTGCTGCTCGGGCGGCACCTGCACGTCGAGAGCGCGCCGGCCCAGCGGCAGGGTGATCATGAAGATGATGAGCAGCACCAGCAGCACGTCGATCATCGGCGTGACGTTGATGTCCGCCTGCAGCGAGCCGCCGCTCGAAACGCCCATCGCCATGTTACTGGTCCTCGTCCGTCTTGGTGCCGCGCGTCTGTTCGGCGATGGCGTCGATGACCCGGACGCCCGCCTTCCGCGCGATCTCGATGGCCTGCTGCACGCGCGCGAAGGGCACGTTGCCGTCCGACTTCAGGAACAGGATCTTGTCGCTGGAGCGCCCGGCGTACACGTTGGTGAGCGCGTTCTGCAGCTGGTCGTCCGCGATGGCCCGCATCCCCGTGTAGCTCCCGTCCGGGCCGAGGATGTCGAGGAAGAACTTCTGGTTCTTGTCGATGCCCAGCCGGATCTCGCCGTTGTCCTCGGGCCGCTTGGCCGCGTGACTGGCGCGCGGGATCGACGCCTGGAACCCCGCGGCGATGGCCGGCGTCACGATCATGAAGATGATCAAGAGCACCAGCATCACGTCGATCATCGGCGTGACGTTGATGTCCGCCTTGACCGAGCCGCCGCTCCCCGAGTCCCTACTTGCTGATAGGGCCACTGGACTGCGTCGCTTTCTGCGTCTGGAATTCCTTCGTGAAAATCGAGCGCCCGAACTCCGAGCCCACGCTCTTGATCAGGAAGTCGATCAGCTCCTTGGAGGTATAGGTCATCTCCACGGTGACGTAGTCGATGGCGGTGCTGAAGTAGTTGTAGAGCCACACCGCCGGAATCGCGACCATCAGACCGAATGCCGTGGTGATGAGCGCCTCGGCCACGCCGCCGGTGATCGCGGCCAGCGAGCCGCCGCCGCCCGACGCCGCCATGCCCTGGAAGGCCGCGACGATACCCATCGTGGTGCCGAGCAGTCCGACGAACGGCGCGGTGGCGCCGGTGGTCGCCAGCACGCCCATGCCGCGCTTCATCTCGGCGGTGATGATCAGCATCTGCCGTTCCACCGCCCGCTCCGCCGAGTTGATGTCGCCGGCGGTGATGGTGGCACGGTCGCGGAGCAGCGGTTTCACCTCGGCCAGCGCGTCACCCAGGACGCGGGCCACGTGGCTGACGCGATTCTTCTCGGCCAGCGCGATGGCCTGGTCGAGCTGCTCTTCCTGCAGGGAGCGCGAGAACAGCGGGGCGAACTTCGCCGTCTGCTTCTTGGACTTCCGCAGGTACCACCACTTGGTGATCACCACGGTCCAGGACCAGAGGGACATGATCAACATGATGACCACGATCCCCTTGGCGAAGGGTCCCATCGTGAGGAAAAGGTCTTTCAAACTCATCGGTACGCGCTCCTTCTGAAATGCCTAGTGGTGGGCCAGCTGGAAGTTGATCGGCAGCTGAATCAAGACCCGGACCGCGTGCCCATAGACGCGGGCGGGACGGAAGAGCGTCTTGATGATCTGGTTCTTCGCGGGCTGGTCGAAGCCCGGATTGGCGCTGGAAATGATCTTCACCGAATTCGGCTCCACACGCCCGGACGTGTCGACGATCGCCTGGATCATCACCACGCCCTGGATGCCGGCCTGCCGGAGGAGCTCAGGATACTGGGTCGGCGGACCGGAGAGCACTTCCGGTTTCTCCTGCACGACGTCAGCGGAG
>DATMOQ010000086.1:0-4847 GCA_035568195.1 Gemmatimonadales bacterium | reverse complement strand
CCGCGTCGCCGGCCAGGATGAGAGCGAACTGGCCGCGATGATCGGCCACCCCAAGGAGCGTGCCGAGCATGTCATGCTCGTGGATCTGGAACGCAATGATCTGGGCCGGATCTGTCAAGCCGGCACCGTTCGCGTCGATGAATTCATGCGTACCGAGAGCTATGCGCATGTGCATCACATCGTGTCGAATGTCAGCGGCGAACTGCTGCCGCGGCTGACGCCGATCGATGTGCTGCGCGCGGTGTTTCCCGGGGGCACCATCACCGGCTGCCCCAAGATCCGGGCGATGGAAATCATCGGAGACCTGGAGCCGGTGGCGCGCGGCGCCTATACCGGCGCGCTGGGGTGGATCGGAGGGCGGGACCTCCAGCTCAACATCGTGATCAGGTCGGCGGTGGCGTCTGCGGGGCAGGTGGTGGTGCAGGCGGGAGCTGGGATCGTGGCCGATTCCGTCCCCGGACGCGAATGGAAGGAGTCCCTGCGGAAGGGCGCGGCGGTCCGGGCGGCCTTCGGTCTGGGCGGATGACCATTCTGATCGAGACCATGCGGGTGCGCCGCGGCCGCATCCCGCTCCTGCATCACCACGCGGCACGCTTCGCCGCGTCGCTCGCCGCGCTGGGGCTCCCTCCCGCTCTGTCCCTCGACGCCGCGGCTCGCGAAGCCGACAGCGTGCAGGACGGGGTGGTCAGGGTCGAGGCGGAAGCCGCCGGTCTGGAGGTGACGTCCCGCTTGCACGAGAGCCCCCGGCCCATCAGCGTCCGCACCGTTTCCGGATATCGCCCCTATCCCCACAAGGTCGCCGACCGCGACCAGTTCCTGGCGGCGTGCACCACGGCCCGGGCGGCGGGTGCCGACGACGCGCTGCTGGTGAACCCGCAGGGGGAGGTGGCGGAAGGGACGACTTGGACGCTCTTCTGGTGGGACAGCCGCGGTCTCTACACTCCGGCCCTGTCGCTGGGTGTCCTCCCCAGCGTGGCGCGGGCCCGTTTCGCGGAAATGGGATCGGTTTGCGAAGGCTCGTGCCCCATCGAGCAGCTCGCCCTCCGCGGCTGCTTTGCCGCCAACGCCGTGCGCGGCGTCATTCCCATCCGGGAAATAGACGGTGCGCTCGTCAGAGCTGACGAACGCACCGTGAGACTCGCCGCGCGCTTCTGGCCTTAGCGGCGGTTCGAGAGCAGCGCCAGGAGCTCGGGAGGTGCTCCCGGTCCGAAGAGGTCGCGCAGGGGAACGGTGATGATCTGCGGCTGGGGACCCCAGCCGCCATCCTGACCGTCGCGGCCCGCTTGTCCATCCGTGCCGGCATTGCCGGACGGCCCGTCGGTGCAGCGCCGGCCCTGGCTGTCATTCGCGCCCTTTCCGCCGGCCCCGCCTTTGCCTCCGGCTCCGCCTTTACCGCCGCCGCCGCCCGCGCCACCCGGGCTTCGCGCTGCGACAATCCCTGCGAGGTACGGATTCTCCGCGGGCGCGATCACCGTGATGGCTCCGCCCCGTCCCCCGGGCGCTCCACCACCTCCGGCGCCCCCGTTCCCGCCGTTGCCGCCCGCGCCACCGGGGCAGGCGTCCTGACCGGCCACGCCGTCCGATCCCGCGGCGCCGCCGCGTCCGTCACTGCCGCTGCCGCCCTTGGAGTCGAGGGTCAGCCAGCTCGCGGGGGGGATGGTGCTGGCGTCGGCGAGCAGGAACACCGGGGGACTGTTCTCGACGGTGATCATCGAGACGAGAAGCTTGGGATAGAAGGGCGAGTGGACGATGCCGACCCGGACCGAGATGGCGGGTCCATCGGCTCCGGCGGCGCCCTTGCGGCCCGATACCCCCACGAAGTGGAAGTCGTGCGGGAGACAGCTGTAGTCCGGCGCGACCATCGCCGTGTCGGTCAGGGCCGGCTTGGCTTTGAGAGTGGCGGTGAGGCGGAAGCCCGTCCGCACCGTCTGGATCGGGTCGGAGCTCACGGTCCAGCCTCCGTCACTTCGGGCCCGGCCTTCCCAGCTCTCGAAGTCCAGGAAAGACACGTGGAGGCGCGGCGGATGGTCCTTGTCGTACCGGGTATCGAACTGTACCCGCGTGCCGTCGTCCAGATATGCGTCGTAGTAGACCGCGAAGGTCTGTCCCGGACACACGGCCTGTGGGGCCCGGATCTGGATCTTCTTGATGTGAGCGACCAGTCCGGGGTCGGGCGCGAAGTCGGGCGGCGGTCCATGGGAGCACGCGGCGGTGGCCGCGAGCGCGATCCCGGCGAGCGGGAGGAGACGGCAGGTTGTGGGCATACGTCAATCTTTGAATCGTCGGCGAATGGTGCAATAGGCGACTTGCCGGGGCAAGCCTCCACCCGCATACTGGCGCCTCCTGGCCGGCGCGACTCACAGTCGCGGCTCGGCCTCGGCCGCTGAGAGCGGCGTCCCCGCGCTGAGCCCGTTTCACGGGCAGGCGCCGAGCCGCGGCTATCAGCCGCGCCGGCATCACGGGAATCCGGAGCGAGTCACATGATCGACCGCCGATTCTTCCTGACCGCCTGCTCCCGCTTTGGCCTGGGGGCCACCCTGTTTCCCGGCGCCCTCTATGCCCTCGCGCAGGCTCAAGGGTCGGTCACCCGGGACATGGTGCTCCAGGCGGCGTCGATCGCGGACGTGCCCATCCCGCCCGACGACATCGACGCCATGCTCCAAACCCTCAACAGTCGGCTGGCGGGGTACGACGCGATCTACAAGCTGGGAATGGCCAACGGCGTCGCGCCGGCGCTCGATTTCGACCCGGTCCCCTCGGGCATGCGGATCGAGACCCTCCAGAAGCCGATCCGAACGGCCATGCAGCCGGTGCGAACGACGACGGTCCCCACGAACCTCGAGGAGCTCTGCTTCGCCACGATTCCCGAGCTGGGTTCGCTCATCCGGACGCGGAAGGTGTCGTCGGTCGATCTCACGCAGATGTACATCAAGCGGCTCAAGCGGCTCGACCCCCAGCTCCATTGCGTCATCACCATCACGGAGGACCGGGCACTTTCGCAGGCGACACAGGCCGACGCCGACTTGAAAGCAGGGAAGTACCACGGGCCGCTCCATGGGCTCCCATGGGGCGCCAAGGACTTGCTCGCGGTGAAGGGCTACCCCACCACGTGGGGGGCGGGCGGGTTCGAGCATCAGGTGATCGACGCGGATGCGACCGTCGTCCAGCGGCTCGACAAGGCTGGGGCGGTGCTCATCGCCAAGCTCACGCTGGGTGCGCTGGCCCAGGGGGACCATTGGTATGGCGGCGTCACTCGCAACCCCTGGAACCTCGCCCAGGGCTCGTCGGGATCGTCTGCCGGCCCCGCCTCGGCCACCTCCGCCGGCGGCGTGGCCTTCGCCATCGGCTCCGAGACCCTCGGATCCATCTCCTCCCCTTCTACTAGATGCGGCGTCACGGGACTGCGGCCCACCTTCGGCCGGGTGCCCCGGACCGGAGCGATGGCGCTGTCGTGGAGCATGGACAAGCTGGGGCCCATCTGCCGGGCCGTGGAAGATTGCGCGCTGGTCTTGTCGGTGATCGGCGGTCCCGACGGCCAGGACCGGACAGTGCGGGAGGCGGCGTTCAACTGGGATGGGCGCCTCGACTGGCGGACGCTCAAGGTGGGGTACTTGAAGCAGGAGTTCGAGGGTGGCCCTCCGCGTCCCGCTCCGGTGGCGCCGGCCACGCCGCCCAAGCCCGACAGCGAGATGACGGCTGAGGAACGCCAGCGGCGGGACGACTCGCGGCGGCGGCAAGAGATGCAGCGGCAGGCGTCCCAGTACGACCGTCAGTACGATCAGGCGGCGGTGTCCAAGCTCCAGGCGATGGGTGTAAAGCTCGAGGCGGTGGAGCTGCCCAACGACCTTCCCTGGGGAGCCATGTCTACGCTGTTGTCCGCCGAGGCGGCCGCGGCGTTCGATGATCTGACGCGGTCGGGGAAGGACAAGTTGCTGACGGAGCAGGGGCCCAACGATTGGCCGAATACGTTCCGGGCGGCGCGGTTCATTCCGGCGGTCGAGTACATCCAGGCCAATCGCGCGCGGATGGTGGGGATTCAGGCGATGGCCAAGGTGTTCGAGCAGTACGACGTCATCGTGACGCCCACGTCGGGCCTGCAGCTCGTCATCACCAACTTGACCGGCCATCCGGCACTGATCGTCCCCAACGGGTTCCGGGGCCCGGACGCGCCGGCGTTCAGCACGGAGTTCGGGGGGAATTATGGAGGGCCCGGCACGCCGGTGAGCCTCACGTTCCTGGGGAGGCTGTACGGGGAGGCGTCGTTGCTGGCGCTGGGGCGGGCTTATCAGGAGGCGACGGGGTTTCACCGGAGGTATCCGACGCTCTGAGGGTACCATCGGGGCGCACCCCCGCGTAAATTGGGTCCCTGCCGTGGTGGCTGTAGCTCAATCGGTTAGAGCGCCGGACTGTGGCTCCGGAGGCTGCGGGTTCAAGTCCCGTCAGCCACCCTGGAAGGCTGGGGAACAGACGCACAGACGCACCGACGAGGGCCAGGGAACCGGTAGTGGGACCTGCTCCCCGTATCCGACATCCCATCTGTGCGTCTGTGCGTCTAGTTTGCAGCGTCTGAGCGTCTGCGCGTCTAGTCTGTAGGTCCGTAGCTCAATTGGTAGAGCACCGGTCTCCAAAACCGGGGGTTGCAGGTTCAAGTCCTGCCGGGCCTGTTGTGGTGCAAGCAGTTAGCGCGGGGGCCTTGGCTCCCGCGTTTCGTTTTGGGTCCATTCTGGGTCCGGTACGCGAATGTAGCCGGCTGGTTCGGGCGCTCGCTAAGCAGACGAAGGGCGCTGGAGCTGAGTACGAAACTGGCGCAATTGAGCCCGCAGCTTCGACTCACCGAGAACGCCTGC
>DATMOQ010000085.1:0-3492 GCA_035568195.1 Gemmatimonadales bacterium | reverse complement strand
TCATCGCGCTGGGAATCGCAGTGGTGAGCGGGCTCCTGATCAGCGTTTCCCCGGTGGCGGGAGTGTTGGGCGGCACGCTCACCACCTGGAAGGGCGACCTTCGGCGCTCCGGCGGGAGCCGCGGGACCAACGCGCTGCGGGGAGTCCTGGTCGGCGTCGAGTTTGCCCTGGCCGTACCGTTGCTGCTCGCGGCGGCCCTCCTGGGCAACTCGTTCCTGCGCCTCCAGCAGGTCGATCCCGGGTACGATTCGTCACGCGGGTTCTCGGTCTCCCTGAACCTCCCCCAGTCGCGGTACCCCGACTCGTCGCTCGCCGCGTTCTGGCGGAGCGCGGTGGCCCTGGTATCGCGGACGCCGGGGGTGCTGGCGGTGGGGCTTTCGACTTCGCCACCCCCGGACAATGGGGGAGACGTCAACAACTTCAACTTGATCGCGCATCCGGTGTCCGAAGGAGGCGCGGAGCCCACGGCGCCCTGGCCCGTCGTCAATCCGGGGTTCTTCGCGTCACTCGGGATTCCCCTCGTTTCCGGGCGTCTCTTCACGGACGCCGATACGGGAGCCGCGGCACCCGTGGTCGTGGTCTCCCGCTCGTGGGCCAACCACTACTTCCCGCATGAGGACGTCCTGGGTCAGCGGATGTATTCGGGGGGATGCTATACCTGCCCGCCCGACGTCGTGGTGGGAGTCGTGGGGGACGTGAAGTACGAGGGACTGGCAGGGAATGGAGATGGCGTGTATTCGCCGCTGGGTCAGACCCCGACCCGGAACGCCACGATGTTCGTTCGAACGGCGGCGGCACCGGAGACGTTCGTCAGGCCGGTCACGTCCGCGCTGCGGAGCCTGGACCCGCAGATGCCGCTCGCCGGCGTGACGCTGGATCAGGGATTGAAGGACGCCCTCGCCGACCCGGGACGCTGGACCACCATCCTGAGCGCGTTCGCGGTCGCCGCGCTGGGCCTTTCGGCCATGGGCGTGTTCGGCCTCATGTCCTACGTGGTGCGCCGGCAGCGGCGCGAGATCGGGGTGCGCATGGCGCTGGGCGCGGAGCCGCGGCAGGTGACGGGGATGATCGTGGGTCGAGGCATGCGGTACGTGACAGCGGGCACCCTCGTGGGACTCGCCCTCGCCCTGCTCGAAGCCCGATGGATCGGCTCGCTCCTCTACGGCGTCACTCCCCACGATCCGGCTACCCTCGGCGCCGTGGTCCTGCTGCTTCTGGCGGCTGCGGCGATCGCGTGCCTGCTGCCCGGGCTGCGCGCGGCGCACATCAAGCCGTTGGAGGCCATTGCTTCGGAGTAGCTGCCGGGGGTGGAGGGTCGACGACAGATTCGCTAGGTTGGACCATGCGGATCTCCGGCGGATTCCCGTGGAGGGCGGCCTTGCTGGCCGCCCTTTTCGTTGCGTGCAAGACCCAGCCGACCGGGCCGGGCACTCCGCCGGCGCTCGCGATCGTGAACCGATCCCACGCCGCCTACACCTTCGGCGTGTCCGTCCTCACCGGGACGAAGCAGGTCGACACCCTGCAGCACTCCACCGGCAACGACAGCGTGTGCACCAGTCTCCCTGCAGTGGGGAACGCGTACGAAGTGCTCTTCGCGACGCCGGACGACAACCTCAATCCCTCTCTGGAGACGCAGGTCTTCGCGGGAAGCGCGTCGACGGGGTGGGTGCTCTTCTTCGGCCCGAAAGCGGTGGGGAATGACACCTTGGTGCTGACGTTATCGGCGTCCGGGGTCTGCTAGGCTTCTTCGGCGGCCCGCCATACGGTCAGGAACGCTTCGAATACGTCCGCGGACCACGCAGCCCGATTGCGCTCCATCTCACCCAGCGCCTGACGGGGTGAAAGCGCCGCCGCGGGGTCCCGCGTGATCGTCAGGCAGTCGTAGTCATCCCACAGACCCACAATCTGCGCGCCGATGGGGATGGCGTCTCCCGACAGATGGTCCGGGTACCCGGTGCCATCCCGGCGCTCGTGATGCCAGCGGACGATTGATTTGATGTCCCAGGGGAACTCGACGTTCTCGAGCAGGTCCACACCCCACAGGGGATGCAACCGCACCACAGCCCGCTCTTCAGAAGTCAGGGCGTCATCCTTCAACAGAATCTCTTGTGGCACGCGAATCTTGCCGACGTCGTGCAGATAAGCGCCCAGGAGAATGGTGGTCTCCAGTTCATCGCCGAGCTTGAGCACGCGCGCGGTCGCGACCGCGTTCTGGGCGACCCGCTCGCAATGGCCATAGGTCGCGCTGTCTCGTGATTCGATGGACCGGCCCCAGTTCCGCACCACCTCGCGGTACGCGGTCTCGATCTCCGCCACTTTGCTGCCCACGCGGACCAGGTCCACCCGCGCCCGCAGCTTGCGGAAGAGCCCATACGCGGCGTGCAGCGCAAGCAGGGCGGGCTGGTCGCGCCCCGTCGCCTGGTAGAGCAGGGCCAACTCATGAAGCGCCTCGGCCTCGCTCAACGCGGATTGCGCCGCGGAGGCCAGAGACACGGCCGTGCGGAGGCGGGCCTCCGCCTGGAGGGACCGGCCGCTCTCCCGGAACATCATGCCCAGCACCCGGTAGGCGTCGGCCTTGGCGCCGCCGGCTCCGACCTGATCGAAGCGCAGCAGTGCGTCTTCGGCGAACTCCCGGGCGCGCTCGAACCGCTGGCGTCCGACATCCAGCTCGGCCCGACTCACCAGGCAGATCCCCTGCAGATACACGTCCCCGGTGCGGTCGGCCAGCTCGAGGGCCTTCACGAAATACCGCTCGGCCCACTCCAGATTCACGGCGTCGAGACTGATCATCCCCAGGTTGTGGTACGCGATGGCACGGCCATGATCGTCGCCGCACTCGCGGTACGCGTCGAGGGACCGCTGATACCAGGCCAGCGCTTCTTCAAGGTCGCCCTGGATGTTCGCGAGGATGCCGAGGTTCTGTTCGGCGCGAGCGCGCAGCTCGCGGGATGGGCTGCCGAGGCGGATGGCTTTGAGGAATGCCCGCCGCGCTTCTTCGAGCGCGCCGGACGCCAGATGCAGGCCGCCCATGGTGTTCAGTGCTTCCGCCGCGAGGACGTCGCTCCCCAGCTCGCAGGCCACCTGATAGCTCTGCCGGCAAAGCTCCCACGCGCGGTCCGTCTCGTCCCGTTGATGGAGCACCACCGCCAGGCGGCGGAGGGCTTCGGCCAGCACCGCGGGCTCCTGATCGTCCGCCGCGGCCGCGATGGCCGCGCCGTATCGGGTCACCGCATTGGCGATGGAGCCTGACTCCTCCTCGCGGCGGGCTTCCAGCAGGAGGTGCGTAGCCCCGGATGCGCCGGTCACCTCACCACGCAATGGCATACTGGGAGAAATGGGAGACCTGCCCGGTGACGGTCCGATGCAGGACATCGTCGATCGAGGGGATGAGCTGGAGGATCTGGAAATCGTCGGTGACGTACGCAATGCGCTTGGGAATGAACAGCCCGAACCAGCCGCAATTCGCGTAGCTCATCGCGAGCGACGCGGGTT
>DATMOQ010000084.1:0-14542 GCA_035568195.1 Gemmatimonadales bacterium | reverse complement strand
ACGTTGCGAGTGACCGCCTCGTCGAGCGCGGAGAGCAGCCCCCACGCGCCGTGAGTGTACCCCCAGGACATGGGCACTTCGACCAGTGCGCCGTGGGCCACGGGGATCCGGTGATCGCCACGACCATCCAGGCGGTACACGTTGATGGGCGCGCCGATGTGACTGACGCCGCCCTCCGTGACCCAGCTCCGGTACGGGGTGACGCTGGAATCGACCCGGTACCCCGCCTCGATCAGCGCCGCGGCCGTTACGCCCCGGAGTCCCCAGCGGCCGGCCCGGAAGCTGAAGGGCCGCTGCCCCATTTGTTCCGCTAGCAGCGTGGTGAGGGCCTCGATCTTGGCCCGCTGGAGGTCGATCGGGAGATTCCCCAGCATCGTGTTGCGCGGAGTGAGATCGAGCTGCACGGGCGGGGTGTTCCAGGGGTGGAGGTGGGTCCCGATCTCCGAGCGCCCCGCGCTCACCAGGTCACGAAGGATCCCGACGCACCAGGGCGTGCTCGCCACCTGGTGAGTGGTGAAGTAGGTCGCCCGGACCCCAAGACGTTCGAAGTGCCGGTCCAGCCGGGGCAGCTCCCGGATGTTCTCGACCGTGAGCTGGTCGCGGACCGGATCCCAGTTGTCTTCTTCGGTGTCGATCGACACGACGAGCGTCAGCGCGTCCGTCAAGAGTGCCGTCCGGAGCTGAGCACTGCCTCGGCAATCCCCGCCCGGTCGGCGTCAGTCAGGCGCGAATGCGTCGGGATCGTCACCAGGCGCGCGGCGAGCTCCTCTGCTCCCGGCAGCGGGCCCACGGGACTCGCCAGCCGCTCCCGCACCACCGGAAGAGCCGCCAGCGTCTTGGGATAGCTGTGGACGATTCCCAGCGCCTGACGCGCGGGCGTTACCTCGAGCGGGGTCACGAGCGGCAGGCGCAGGTATCCGGCCGTGCCCCCCTCCGGCGCCATGGCCACCCGACGGTCGTTGCGCCGCCGGGCCAGCGTCGCCCCCAGCGTGGCGGCCAATTCGCGTCGATGTTCCGCCTCCCGATCGGCCGGCCCTCGATGGGCCCGGATGGCCGCGGCCGCGGCCTTCGTGATCCCGCGGGGAGGCCGGGGGGGATGATAAATGGTCTCACCCAGATGAAGTCCGGGAATGGAGGCCGGAAGGCCGTAGACTGACGGGCGGCCCAGCAGGAGCTGGGCCTTGAGCTGGATCACCACCCGTGCTTCATCCATCAGGTCCGCCGGGCGCGGGGCGGGAATCGCTTCACCCTCCCAGCCGTTCCGCGC
Source organism: Gemmatimonadales bacterium (assembly GCA_035568195.1). Lineage (GTDB taxonomy): Bacteria > Gemmatimonadota > Gemmatimonadetes > Gemmatimonadales > GWC2-71-9 > 40CM-2-70-7. Next base: position 13,275 of record DATMOQ010000084.1, on the reverse strand, counting down.
GAGCAGGGCCCCACCCGAGCCGCCGCACCACCCCTTTCCCCGGCCGAAGCTCAGGACACTCAGCCCGCCCCAGCTTCCCAGCGGGCGATCCTTCCACGACGCGCCGTGCCCCTGCGCCGCGTCTTCGATGGCCACGCCCCCGGCCGACTCCACCTCTCGAGCCACGAGATCCCACGGCACCGGGATACCGAAGAGTGGAGCGACGACCACGACCCGCGCGCCTGCCGCCAGTACGCGCCGCAAGGACTCGAGATCGGGAGCGAGCGTCCCCGGATTGACGTCGTACAGCGCGACGCGAACGTCCGCCCCGACGACGGCCGACGCGAGGTCATAGCACTGGAATCCCGGAAGGGCGACCGCCCCTCCCACCCGCCGGTGCGCCACGGTGATGGCGACCTGCAGCGCCTGCGTCCCGCTGCCCCACAGCTCCACGCGCGGAGCCCCATACTGGCGGGACAGCTCCTCCCGCAGCGTATCGATCTCGGACCCGCGTAGCAGCGCGGTCCCGGCTCGCACGACGCCGCGGAAGGTGACCGGAGAATAGACCGGAAGTTGCCGCCGCATCATGGGCGCGGCCGCTTCAACCAGCCCACGAGAGACGGGCCGAGCGCGTCGCGCACGGTCTCCCGCGCCAGGCCCTTGACCCGGGTCCGCGTCACCGCCGCCGAGTCGCCCACCCGAACCTCCACGAGCGCGGGTCCGCCGGCGTCGAGCGCGTCATGAATGGTTCGGGCGGGATCGCCGTCCACGAGGAAGTACGAGACGCCCGCCGCCTGGGCGAACTGCTCGAAGTCGAGGTGCGGGAGCGCCACGCCGTGCTCCCGACCATATTCCCGCAGCTGCTGCAGGCGGATGAGATTGAGCTTGCCGTCGTTGAACACGATCACGACGAGCGGAATCGTTTCCTTCACGGCGGTGAGAAGCTCGAACCCCGACATCAGAAACCCGCCATCTCCCACCAGCGCCACCACCGGCCGCTCCGGCGCCGCCAAGTGCACCCCGATCGCGGCCGGGATTCCGAAGCCCATCGACTGGAAGTCGCTCGGGAACAACAACCCGCGCGGCTCCAGCACGGACCAGTGCCGCCGGACGAGCGCTTGATGCAGCCCCGAATCGGTGACCATGATCGACTCCCTGGGCAGCCCGCGCCGCAGGCCGGAGAAGAACGCCTCGGCTGAGTCGCCCCCCCCTTCACCGCCCGCGCCCTGGATCTTGGGCTCCGGCAGCGCCATCTCCCGCTCCCGGGCCAGCCGGCTCCGCCACGTCCGCAGGTCCTCGGCGGACCAGCGCGACTTCGGCGCGCCGCCGGTGCGCCGCCACTGGTCCAGCAGGTCGCGCGGCTCACCCGTCACGCTCCGCGCGCGGCCATAGTTTCCCTCGCCCACTCCCGGGCCGGGGCGCACCCACGTCATCCGGGCTTCCAGCAGCTTCAATTCGTAGCCCGCCGTAGCCACGTGGCTGAGCTGGCCGCCCAGCACCAGGCAGAAGTCCACGGTCTCCAGAAACTCGTTGAGGACCGCCAGGGGCGTCCGCTGGTCGTCGAAGCACAGGCACCAGAGGTGATCGTCCGGAACCACGCCCCGGGCCGCCGCGGTGACGCAGACCGGCACGTGGTCCCGGGCCGCCAGGATGCCCAGGCCGGGCACGTCGAAGTCACCGGCGACCACCACCGCGGGCCGCTGCGCTTCGCGCAACGACGCAAGCACCCCGCTCCAGTCCACCGGCTCCGCCGTCCGGGTGGTGAGTGCCGCGGCCGGAGCGCCCGACGCTCCGCCCAGCGCCCCCTCCACGATATGCAGCAGCACCGGCCCCTGCGGATAGGCGACGGCGAGCGCGGCCGCGCGGGCCACCCCGCCGGCCACGCCGTCGGCGTCCGCGACCTCGATGATGTCCTTGACCACCGACCTCGCCATCGCGGTTTGGTCCACCGCCTGGAAGCCGGGGCCCCCATCGGCGCTGCGGGTGGGCACCAGGGTCACGTAGATCAGGGGAACCCCGTCGAGCTTGGCTTCGGCGAGCGCGGTGAGTGCGTACGTGAAGCCGGGACCGGGGATGGTGATCAGTACACCGGGGCGCGCGGGGGCGGACGCCCGGGCGTATCCCATCGCCATGAATCCCGCGGCCATTTCGTGGGTGGGCACCACCACCCGGAGTCCGCGGCGCCGGAGCGACTCGAACACGGGCACCACCTGAGTGCCCGGCAACCCGAAGACGCAGTCGATGCCGAGCTCCTGGAGGCCCGCGACCAGCAGGTCGGCGCCGGCAGAAGTGGTCACGGGTCCTTCCCCATCAGGCGGCGCGCCATGGCTCCCAGGTTTCCCCGCGCCTTCCCGGCCGCCGCGCCGATCGCGGCGCCCGCGCGAAACGCCGCGGAGACCGGGCTCTGGAGGACGAGGGTGAGCTCGAGATTCCCGCCGAACTGGCTCTTGAAATGCGTCACGGGGTTGAGGGAGGCATCCGTGAGATCATTGCCCTTGAAACCGAGGGCCGCGAGGGCCTGGAACGCGCGCCAGCGCAAGAATGCCGAGGCGCCGGCCTTGTTGAACTCGGGATCGGCCCCGGCGCTCGCCGTGTGGGACACCGGGTGAGGCCCGAGCAAACAGAGCTGCGCCGCCACGGCACGCCCGTCGGGCGCCCGGACCAGGTAGAGCCGCCCCAAGTTGCGTTCCCCCAGGGTGGTGACGAACCGTTCGAAGGCGGCGCGCGGCAGATAGACCCCGGTGCCGTGACGCTCGAGCGTGGAAGCGTGGAGCGAGAAGAACGCGTCGAAGTCCTGGTCCCCCGAGAACGACAGACCCTGAGATTCGGCCCGCTCGATCAGCCGGCGTAGGTTCTGCTCGACCCGTCCCCAGGAGGCCGTCAGGTCGGAGAGGTCCATCACGTAGCTGTAACTCGGCACCGCGGTCCATCCCTGCGCCAGGAACGGGCGCGCGTCGAGGAGACCTCGCGACCGGAAATTCACGCTCGCGTACCCGGCCCCGCGGAGCCCTTCTTCGAGGGCGCCCAGGACGCGGAGTACCCGCCCGGTGGACTCGGACGGGTATTGCGTCTCGTACCGGCGGACCATGATACCGTTGTAATACAAGAGGAGACGCGGAGAGACCGAGCGGCCCAGGCGCGAGTCGCATTCGTACAGCGCCACCCCACCGGCGATCTCCTCGCCCTGCCGCGCGGCCAGCAGACGGAAGCGTCCGCCGGCGGCGATACACAGCGCGTCGAGGTAGCCGGGCAGACTGTACGGACTCCCCGCCGGAGCCTGCGCGACGAACTTCTCCCAGCGTCCGTATTCGCTTTCGGGGAGCTCCCCGACGGTGAGCGCCGCGGCCACTTTACGGATGCGCTCTGCCGCCGGCCACGCGGCGCAGCCGGCCCAACAGAATGGCGGCGGTGGCCGACACTGCGGGCCACGGATCGGACCACCGGAACACCGGCTGCTCGGACGTTGCCCAGGAGCGGAGCCATTGGGCCCGGGTGAGCGTGCCGCTCCGGACGCCGTCCCGGCACGCGAAGAAATCGTAGTACGGATACACGCAGCGCCGCCCCGCCGTCGACGGCCGCGCGACCGGTACCGGCTCACCCAGCGCGTCGCGGACCGCCATGGCGGTGACGTCCATCCCACCGCGGCCGGCGAACTCGACGTACCACCAGGGACGCACATTCACCTCGATGAGCCGGAAGACGGCGTCCCTGGCGTCGCGCTTGAATTCGGCGCTGAACACGCCCCGATAACCCAGGTGCCCGAGCAGCCGCGTCATCACATCCACGGCCGGCTGGATATCCGCCGGCGCGATCGACTCGAAGCTGGTGCTGTTGCCGAAGTCCGGGGGATACATCCGCACCCGCTGCCGGGCCTGGATCCCCATCCGGCCCGTCCGGTCTACGAATCCGTCGACGAAGTAGTGATTGGTCGGAGGGCCCGGGACGTACTCCTGAAGTTGCACTTCGAGGCCTGTTCCCGCGACTCGCGCCAGGCATGCGCGCAGCTCGGCCCGCGAGGACACGCGGAAGGCCTTGACCCCGAAGCGGGCGAAGAAACTCAGCGAGTCGCGCGGCTTCAGGAACGCGCCCGCCAGCACATCCGCCGGAACGCGCTCGGGATCCGCAGACGTGTCGATCGCCACGGTCCGTGGGTGCGGCAGCCCCAGTTCCCGAAGCACCTCCGCCAGGTGCCACTTGTCGAGCAGGCGCTCGAGGGTGTCGGGTGTCGCGACGCTGGCGACGAATCGCGGGGCGACGTGCGGGACGGCCCGGGCCACCCGCAGCACCCACGCATCCGAGCATGGCAGCAGCACCGCACGCTCGTACGGAAGCCCGGACAGGTAGGCCGGCAGATCCCGCGCGGGGTCGGCCGCCGTGGTGGATGGCGGAGCGGTCCGGAACCAGCGCGACCGGCTCGCGAGCTCGCCGCCATCCCCTACCACCCGGAAGGGCGTACCCGTCCGATGCAGCAGTCGCATGGCGCCGAGGACGGTGAGGCCGGTGCCGAAGACCAGGACGGGAACCCGCGTCGCGGCGTCCGGCACGGTCAGGGAATGAGTCGGACGATGCGCGGTCCGACGAGGTTGGCGACGGCAAGGGGCAGGCGCTTCCAGAGCCGCGGGCCCCAGGAGTAGGCGCCGTCGTCGGGTGAGGGCGTGGTGGCGGCCCCCCTCCCGTGGGCGTACCACCAGAGCGGCTCGTCCCGGGATCCCCACTGAAGCTTGAACCGGTGCGTCCCGGAATCAGGCGAGCACCGGCCGAAGTTGAAGAGCGTCACGCCCTCGGCCACACTGCGTTCCAGGAATCCCCAGTAGAGCGCCATGTTCGGCGCGATGGCCTGGTGCGCCCGCAGGGCCGAGGCCCAGGTAATTTCGAATTCGTCGCCCCAGCGGAATCCGCACCCTCCGGCGATGGGCTGACCCCGGAGCCAGGCGCACCCGAACCAGACGTCATCCGGGAAGGTTTTGAGGATTTCCTCGAAGAGCCGCCGGGATTGCACCGGGGTCCCCAGGTCGCGCATGTGATGCGCAAATACGCGGTAAAAGCCATCCAGCTGATCGGGCCCGAACGAGACGGTGACCCCTTCCTTCTGCGGCCGCCGGACCTGGCTGCGGACCTTGGCCGGAAGGCCTTCCCACAGCGGCTTGGCGTCGCCGGAGGGCAGGTCGAGCACCACCGTGATCTTGCGATGCGACACGGGAAGATCGAGCGGCAGCTCCACGCGACTGCGGAGCTCCAGCAGCTTGACGCGATCGCGGTCGGCCTGGGCCACGGCTTCCCGGGTGAGGGCCTGCACCGCGGCCGAATCCCCCAGGGGGCCGCCGTAGTTCACGAACGGCATTGATACGAGGTAGCGACCGAAGAGCAGGCTCTTGACGCTGGTGAGAGGCAGCACGCCGCGCAGTGTTCCGGACTGGGTCGCCGCCAGAAAGGTGCACTCGTGGCCCAGCGCGCGCTCCATCACCTGTTTCCATCCCCACCGGTGGAAATGGGTGCCCCCCGCGCTGCGGCTCACCACGCCGTCCCACTCCGCGGCGGTCCCGGCGAACGGCGCGACGGTGAGTGAGGAGGGCGCGGTCACGACGTCGCGAGGGACTCGGGCGCCCAGGTGAAGCGGTCGGCGATGGCGGTGAAGCGGAATTCGGCGAGCAGGCGCTCGAGGCGCGGCAGGGTCCGGGACAACCCCGTGTAATGACGGAGCCGCGACGAGAGGGGCGCCCGCTGGCGCGGCTGGTCCGGGTCGATTTCCCACGGGTGCATGTAGAAGGTCCCCGGCACGCCGCGCCGGTCGAAATCGGCGAAGGCGGCGCGGACGACGGTGTACGGGAAAATCCGGAAGTACGCGCCCCCGCCCGCCGGCAGATTCACTCCCAGACGGCGCAGCGTGGCGGGCGGCAGCTCCCACAGCGGCCCCGTCGCGCGCTCGAGCACGTACGGCTCACGGCCCGCCGCGGCGTATCCGTATCCGCCCGGGCGCCGGATGGGAAAGAGGCTCGAGTCGTAGCGATACCCCTCTTCCACCAGGATATCGAGCGCCCATTCCCGGCCCGGCACGATGGAAAAGGACGGCGCCCGGAACCCCAGCACCGGCGTCCCGGCGATCTGCTCGAGGCAATCCTTGGTGCGCCGGACCGAGGTTCGGAACTCTTCGGGATTCTGGTGGGTGACGCGCACGTGGTCCCACCCGTGGCTCGCCACCTCGTGGCCCGCGTCGGCGATCCGCTTGATCATCTTCGGGTGCCGCTCCGCCACCCATCCCAGGGTGAAGAAGGTGCCCCGCGCCCGGTGCCGGGCGAGCAGATCCAGGATCCCGTAGACGGAGCCTTCCACCCGGGACGGCAGGGTGTCCCAGGCGCTGCGCGGGACGCTGCCCTCGAAGGCGGAGACCTGGAAGTACTCTTCGACGTCGACGCTGAAGTAGTGAGTGGTCATACGGGCTCTGCTTACAAGCTAGCAAATCGGGGAAAGAAAAGAGCCCGGCTCTCTAGGCCGGGCTCTTCCGGGCGTCGAAGTCGCGCGTCAGGACGCGGTCTTCTCGGCCGCCCGATTCCGGCGGCGCTTCAGCGCGCCGCCACCCATGCCCGCCAGACCGGTGGCCAGGAGGGCCATCGTCACGGGCTCGGGGGTCACGTTCGTGCTCGTCGGGCCCGACGGCGCCGGGTCGGAGCAGTTGGCGCCGGTCACGCAGACCGCATCGCCCACGCGCGGTACCTGCGTCGCGTTCCAGGCCAGGCCGACGCCATCGAGGCCGAAGTGCTGGTTGGCGCCGAAGGAGAAGTCGAACTGCACGTAGGGAACGCCCGGGAACGAATTGCAGGTGGACCAATGCACGGCGTTCTTGCCACCGGGATTGATGCAGCCGGTGATCCCGTTGTTGCCGCGGGCGCCGACCGACAGCTCGCCGCCACCCAGGTTCCAGTAGGGCTTGATGTTGGTCTGATGCCCGTTCTGGACGTAGTGGACGCCGTAGTTGGCGACGGAACCGTTGAAGTGGTTCAGGGCGCTGGTGTGGTAGAGCGCGATCGCGTCGATCGTGCTCACGTTGCCCATGGAGCCCTGCAGATTCCAGACTTGCATCGACAGAGTGTTACCCACCGACTGGATCCGCACCGAAGCGCAGACCCGCATCGCACCCATCGTGCAGTAGTTGTCGAAGTTGAGCCCTTCGCTCGGTGTGGCCCGGGCGATGGAGGGGGCCGCCATGAGCGCGCCCGCGAGTGCCAGAACCATTGCGCCGCGTTTGCCGGTCAGACCGGTCATTTTGCCGCCCTCAGAGTGAGGTCTTGTGAAGCGACACCGCACACCTGCTCGGTCACGCATAATGGCACATTTCGGGCCATCCACAGTTTGAAACTGATACCACTATAACTCATTGCTATATAACCACTTAACTAGAAACCCATGTCCACATGACCCCGACGTTCCCATCACTTGTGTTGCAGACGCTACACCTTTTTGTAGGCATTCTCCCTCAATGCGAGCCGCTCGCCTACCGGCGCCTCACCCTCAGCAGGGACCTGATGCCGGCGATCAGGAAAGCCGCGGTGAACAGGACCCCCAGCCCCACGGTCTTCACGGCGGCCTTCTGGATGCCCAGGCGCATGTCCGCGCTGGCCACCGACTTGATCGCCACCGGGATATCGAGGAGGAAGTGCCCCAGCAGGTAGAGCGTCTGGAGGGCGAGCAACAGGAGCACCACCGACACGGCGATCACCCAGCCCCGCCGGCCCCGCGCCAGGGAGGTGGCCAGCAGGGCGCCGAGCCCGAGCGCCACGAGGGGCAGACTGGCGAACGTCGAGGCCGCGGTGCCGAACTCCCACTCCATCGACCCCCACTGCATCGGGTAGTACGCCAGCGCGATGTCCGCGAGACTCACCACGCTGAAGAGCATCCCGACCCACCAGAGAACGGCCCAGCCGAGGTCTGTGGAACCGGCAAAGCCGCCTGCCTTGCGATCATCGACCAGGATCTTGGACGTAGACATGAGGCTCCTGTCGGTTACGGGCGCTGGTCCGACGGCGACCGGGGCTTGAGGGTCCAGACCCCGACCGTGCCCGTCGGTACGAGGATTCCCGAAAACGCAACCTTCAGCCCGACGCTGTCCTTGGCGGGTGGACGGCCCAGGTTCGTGAAGAACCCTGCGATCGAATCCAGGCGCACCTCGAGCAGCGTAGCGCTGCCGGTCCCCTGGATGTGCATCCGAAAATAGGGCCCGTGGGGACCCACGATAGTCGCCGTGTCCTTCACGGTCCCCATCGTATCGGAGAGCAGCACGAGGGCGGCGTCCGACGCCCCCCCATTCGCGGTGACCGCCTGCGCCGTCGTCAGCGTGTCCAAGATCTGGCTCGCGCCCCCGGGACCTGGAGGAGTCAGCAGCGTGAGGCTCGCAAATCCAAATGCCCGCAGCGTAATGTCCGCGGGGTCTCGGCGAACCACCCCAAGAACGCGGTCACTATCCCCAACGGCGACGAACGCATTCCGCATGCCTACCACTCGCACCGCTCCGGTTGCATCTGCGAAGTTCCCTGTCGTGTCGCCGAATACGCCGAGGCCGTTGACGCCGGTCAACGCCACACCGGCCACAAACACCTTCTTATTCAGGGGAAGCGTGTCAATCGCATGGATCGGAACTTCGGGGTACGCGATGGCGATGGCCACCTGCACCGATTCGCCAGGCGCCAGCGTGAACGCCGAAGTGTCGATCCGGGTGACGAAGACGGTGTCACCCTTCAGAGTGGTGGTATCCACGGTGATGGTGTAATTCCCCGCGGCCACACCGTTCATCGTAAAGACGCCCTGGGCGTTCGTCGTAGCCTTCGCGACGGTGTCGAGGGTTCCGGTCGCGATCAGGCGGACCCCCACGCCCGTGAATCCGACCTCACCGGCATCCGGCGTCCGACTGCCATTCGCGTCGAAGTACGCCTCCCCGCTCACCTGCCCCACGCCTGAAATGGTCAAGACCCGGCCCGCGCCGGCATTACTGCACGCCGCGCCGACGGCGCCCGCAACCAGGATGCGCGCCCACCGCTTGAACGGGCTCACCAGTTCACCCTCAGACCCACCCGGAGATAACGTTCCGACGAATCCCGGATCAGCACATTGCCGAAGTTCGGGTTCGCCTTGAGCGGCACGTGGGTCACCGACCCAACTGTGGTCGTCGCTCGCGTGGGATCGACCAGATACAGTGCCTGGTCCACCAGCCCCACATCCGACTCCAGCAGGTTGATCAGGTCCACCGTCAGGCTCAACGGATACCCGCCCAGATTCACGGTCGGCACATCCAGCCGCAAGTCGAGAGAGGATACGCCGGGACTCCGGCAGGCGTTCCGCTGGGCGAACTGCCCCACCTGGGAACGGAGGCAGGAGTTCTTGGCCATCACCGCCGCCATGCCGCTCACCGTGTCGTCCACGAAGGCGGGATCGTTCGACGCCCCATCGCCATTGGCATCGACTCCCGGACGGAATCCGGGAGTGAACGGATACCCGGAGCGATAGCGGTACACGGCCACGAGGTGCGCGCCATGCAGCCGCTGCAGGGTCAGATCGGCGGCCAGCGTCACGCGATTGGGCACGTCGTAGTCGGACGTCCCTTTGGACCAGTCCCGGCCACCGCTCAGCCCGTTCGGGAAGGGCGAGAGCTGGCCGGCGGGGTCCCCTCCCGCATACGCCCCCGAGAGCCAGTTGTCCGTGGTCTGCGAATACGTGTAGCTCGCGACGAGCTTGAGACCGCTCCCGATTGACCGCTCGATATCCAAGGTCAGTCCGTAATAATCCGAGAAGCCGTCCGGATTCAGCGCCGACACCAGGTCGAATCCCGCAAAGCGCCGGTTGGATCCCGGTTGGGCCGCGAGGAGTCCACCGGACTGCACCAGGGTGCCGTAGATCGGTCGCCCGTATTGATCGGTGCCCGAAGGACCGGAGGAGAGATTGAGGTCGGTGCGCCGCTCCAGAAAGTCCGTATGCCGGTACGCGCCATCCAGATGCAGCTCGAACCCATGGCCCAACGCGCCCGTGATCCCCCCGGCGAATCGCCGCGTGCGCGGCACTTCGAAGTTGGGTCCCATGAGCGTGAGCCGCGGGCCGATCACCGGGGCATGCACCGAGTCAGGCGCGGTGGGCCAGGCGGCGAGCGATCCCAGTCCCCGGCGGACGACGACGCTCCCCCCGTTCTCCGCCACCATGGCGCCGAGCAGGGCGGGATCGAGGGTACCGGAAAAGGACCCTCCTTCGACGCTCACCAGCCATTGGTGCCGCGACCCCACGTCCCAGGTGGCGCCCACCCGGGGTGAAAACTTCGTCAGTTTGGTGCGACCGGGGTTGGTGTTCAGCCCCGTCGCGGCCTGCCAGGCCGTATTGGTGGGGAGGTCGCTCTCGGGGACCTTCTCGACGTCGTACCGCGCCCCCACCAGGACGTCGAATCCCGCGGCGGCCGCCCAGGTATCCTGGAGAAATCCGCCGAACTGGGGCGCGGAGATCTGCGCCGTGGGCAGGGTACCCACCGCCTGCACGAACTCGCCCTGACGGGCCGCGAACTGCGCCGGCCCTCCGAACGTGAACGCGCCCCCCTGGTCATACGCCGACGTGATCTGATAAGACGGCGCGTTCACCTCGGCGCCGAACTTCAGGCGATGTGGCCCGCTCCGCCACTGCACCGACTCGCGGATCAGAATGGCCGTACGCTGAAACTGCCCGATGAGGCCGGGGTCGACCCCGAACGCCGCCCCTGCGCCGGACACCCAGGTCCCGGCCGGGCCCGTCGCCGTATCGCTCCGGGAGTTCACCTGCACGCCGGCCCGAAGCTCCGAGGAGACCCGGGGCGAGATGGTGGACGCCAGCACTGCGTCGGCCACGAAGTTGGACGCGGTGAGGCTCGAGCCCAGGGTGGGCAGGGCGCCCGCGCCCAGATCGGCATCGGTGAGCTTGTCGTTCGCGTAATAGGCGCTCACACCCAGGCTGTTGTTGTCCGACAGCTCCCAGTCCAGGCGCCCGAACACCGACACCCGCTGCGTGGTGGCAACGCGGGTCCGGGTGTACGCGGAGAGATTCGTGGCGAACGAGTCGCGGGCGATGTTCACGAGGGAGTCATTGACCCAGGCGCCCGGAACGGGCGACTGGATCCGCTGCGCCTCGACGCCGAGGGCGAAATGTGCCGTGTCGGGGATGATGGGACCCGTGATGAGCATCCCGCCCCGGATGGTGCTGTTCGAGATCGCGTCGGTCGCGAAGAACTTGGACGACGAGAGCGCGCTCCCGGTGTAGTCCAGAAAGCTCCGGACCACCGGCACGGCGGTGCCCTGACGGCTGAAGCCCGACAGCGCGGCGCCGGAGAGCCCGGTCCACTCCACGTCGGGCCCGCCGTCCACCTGCTGCGCCGAAGCGAACGCGGAGCGCGGGAACGCGCTGGCGGAAGCGGCCGGAAGTCCCGGATGCTGGATGGGCGACACAGGGAGTCCGTCGATCGCCACCCCGGAGAACCCCGCAGGCAGCCCCTCTCCTTCCAGCGATGCGGAACGATTGGTCGAGATGTCCGCTACGCCGCTCAGCGTCCGGTCCGTCTCCGGCAGCTCCGACAGGGTGAACGGCGCGAACCAGTGTCCGCTCGCCGAAGAGGCGCCCTGATACACGCCCGGCGCGAAGAAACTGGTGTCCACCACATTCACCGGTGGTGAGGCCATGGCGAGGACCACCGGGACGTCCAGCGCCACGCCGGGGCGGACCGGCACGCCGCGGATGCGCCGGGGGCGGTAGCCCAGAGCTTCCGCAAAGACCTCGTATTCGCCGGGGGGGAGCAGAGGGAAGCGGTATACGCCCAGGCGGGTCACGACGGCCACCCGTTCCACTCCGGACGCGTGGTCGACGACGATGAGGTCCGCGCCATCCAGGGGCTGGCCCAGGCTGTCCAACACGGTGCCGGCGAGCTCTCCCGCCGTGATGCTCTGCGCCATCGCTACGGGCGCCGCCACCGGCAGACCCAGCGCCAGGGCGATTCCCACGGCCACCGCTCGTCCGTTCATCATCCCCGCTTCAATAGGAGGTCGGCTACTCAGGCGGTGATAAGTTAAGGGGTCAGGACGGCCTGCGCACCCACATCAGGGGAGATATTCGTGTCATTGCAGCAGATCGCCGCGCTCCCCCGCCCGCTGCGGTTTTCCCTGGGACTGGTGGTGGGGGCAATCCTCTACGCCACCCTGCAACCAGCCGCCGTGGTCGAGCACGTGGTCCCCTGGTGGTGCGTGATGTGCGGCGACAAAGGGCGCGCCGACTTCCTGCTGAACGTCATCCTGTTTATCCCGCTCGGCAGCGTGCTCCGGCTCACGGGCGCCCGGCGCCGCACCGCCGTCCTGATCGGGATGTTCCTTTCCATATCCATCGAGCTGACGCAGGCGTTCATCCCCGGGCGGGACACCACGCTGGGCGACGTCCTCTCCAACACCACGGGCACGTTCGTCGGCTTTGCGGTGGCGGCCTTCATCCTTACCCAGGCCCGACGCCAGGTGCGGCCGGCCGGGCCCACTGCCCTCTTCATCGCCCTGGCCCTGGCCGTCATCGCCCTGACCGGACTCGCGCTCCAACCGGCCTACCCGCCTTCCATTTATTACGGCCAATGGACCGCGAACCTGGACGGCGGCCTCGACTGGTACCGGGGCCACGTCTTGCGGGCCACGCTCGGCACCACGCCCCTCCCGTCCCGGCAGGTCGACAATCAGGAGCTGGTGCGGGCCCTGCTGGGAAAAGGCGCCCCGCTCGATATCGCGGCCGTCGCCGGTCCGGCGCCGTCCGGCCTGGCGCCCTTGTTCAGCATCTACGACGACGCCGAGCGCGAGATTTTGATGATCGCACCACGGCGTAACGATCTCGTCATCCGCTTCTGGACCCGGAGCCTGGGATGGCGGCTCGACCGGCCCTACACCACGCTGGCCGGTGCCTTGAGCGGCGTCCGCCCCGGAGACACGCTGCAGGTCAGGTGGTGGCGGCAGGACGGCCGCTCCTGCGTGATGGTGAACAGCCGGCGGGATTGCAACCTGGGGTTCACCGCGGGCGCCGGATGGTCGGTCCTGATCTACCCGGAGAGTTTCGGCTGGTGGGTGCACGCCCTGCTGAACGCGATGTGGGTAGGAGGGATTCTCCTGCCGGTGGGGTTCTTCGCCACATCCCGAAATTCCCTGCTGGCGGCCGGTGTCGCCGTCGCGCTGGGCCTGGTGATGGTTCCGGGAGCGGTGGGATTGAGTGCGACGGCGGCCTGGGAGTGGGTGGGCGCAGCGCTGGGGATCGCGGGCGGTGTGTGGGGCCGGCGCG
>DATMOQ010000083.1:0-5083 GCA_035568195.1 Gemmatimonadales bacterium | reverse complement strand
CCGGGGCATTGGGGGTGAGGAAAAGTCCCTGTTCCTTCGTATACGCCTCGACCAGCTGCACCTGATCCTTGGTGCGGCCGGTGAACTCGAGGTACCGCAGGGTCTCCGCGTCCACCGGAAAGATGCCGCAGGTGGCGCCGTACTCGGGCGCCATGTTGCCGATGGTCGCGCGGTCCGCGAGCGGGAGGTTGGCGACGCCGGGCCCGTAGAACTCGACGAACTTGCCGACCACGCCCCTCTTCCGGAGCATCTCGGTCACGGTGAGCACCAGGTCGGTGGCGGTCGACCCTTCCCGGAGCTTGCCGGTGAGCCGGAACCCCACGACCTGGGGAATGAGCATCGAAATGGGCTGGCCCAGCATGGCGGCTTCGGCTTCGATGCCGCCGACGCCCCACCCCAGGACTCCCAGGCCGTTGATCATCGTGGTGTGCGAGTCGGTGCCCACGACGGTGTCGGGGTAGGCGAGGGGCTCGCTCCCTTCACCGGTGAAGACGACGCGGGCCAGGTACTCGAGGTTCACCTGATGCACGATCCCGGTATCCGGAGGCACGACCCGGAAGCCGCGGAACGTCTTCTGCGCCCAGCGGAGGAGCGCGTACCGCTCCCGGTTGCGCTGGAACTCGAGATCGGCGTTGGCCTGGAACGCGGTGGGCGTGCCGAACTGATCCACGATCACCGAGTGGTCGATCACCAGCTCGGCGGGAAGCAACGGATTGATCTTCTTCGGGTCGCCACCCATCCGGGCCATCGCATCGCGCATCGCCGCGAGATCCACCACGGCCGGGACGCCCGTGAAGTCCTGAAGGAGCACCCGCGCCGGCATGAAGGCGATCTCTTCGTCCGGAATGGCGGTAGGGTCCCAGCGGGTCAGCTTTTCGATGTCCTGAGACCGGACTGTGCGTCCATCTTCCAGCCGCAGGAGATTCTCGAGGAGGATCTTGAGGGAATAGGGGAGTTTCGAGACGGGCAGGCCCCGTTTCTCGAGCGCCTCGAGCTTGTAGATGGTGAAACGCTTCCCGCCCACGGCGATGGTGGCGCGGCTCCCGAAGGAATTCGCCTGGCTCATTCGACCGTCCGTACGCTGGTCACATAGTACTCGGTAAGCCCGAAACAGCTGGTGGGTACGCCCTTGTGCTGCTGGTAGTGAACCGCCACCCGCTTGCCCAGGCTGGTGTTGATCAGGGCGGCCACCGAATCCGACCGCACCGTGAAATAGAATTTCTCCGGCGTCGAGCCCGGAACCGCCACCATCGAGAGCTCTCCCTCCCACGTCTTACAGATCCAACCCATCTTCGAGAACTTCTGCACATAGCCCGCGCGCTCGCCTTCGGAGAACACCCACGCGAGCGACGACCAGGTAAAGAAGACGAACAGCAGGATGGGCAGGGCGACGACGCCGGCGATGATGAACTTGGCCTTGCGGGAGAGGGTCATCGGGTCAATCTACCTCGAAGGTTTCCGTGCGATAAGGCGCGAAGCCGCGCGCGCGATAATTGGGGACCGCATTGGGATGATCGAGGGTGCAGGTGTGGAGCCACACCCGCCGGGGTGACAGCGCCCAGGCGTCCCGCACCGCGCAGGACAGGAGGTGCTTGCCAAGCCCCCGGCCGAACTCCGATGGCACGAGTCCGAAATACGCCACCTCGACGGAGTCCTCGTCCGGCACCCGCCGGAGCTCGTACCATCCGGCCAGCAGCCCGTTCCGGGTCGCCACGTGCAGCGTGATCTCGGGCTGTGCGAGGTGGGCTCGAATTTCCGCGTCGGTCCAGTCCCAGCGGTCGCGCCAGTGAAAGGCCTCACCCACGGTGCGGTAGCAGGTCCGATAAAGCTCCGGCTCGGGGTGGAGAACCTGCTCCAGCCGGATCTCGGGAAAGGTCCCGAAGGCGGGGCGGAAGGCCTTCGGCGCCGCGAGCTCGAGGTAGGTGCGAGTCACCAGCATCGTATGTATCTTACGCCGTCCCCCAACCCCTCGTATCCATGAGCTTCGATCGCCATAGCGTCCCACTGCCCCTCGCCCTGCACCTGGCCACGTACACGGTGGTCGGGCTCTTCTGCGGCTTCGCGGGCACCATGAACCTGATCGACCCCGGCCACATTCTGGGTGGCGGCATTCCCCTCCTGCTCTGGTCCGGCTTCAGCCTGGGCTATGTGTTCGGGGTGCTGATGGGACGGACGGAGGTGGTCGGTCTGGGGTTCGCGGCCAGCCTGGGGTACGTGGTCGTGGGTTACTTCGCCTGGACCCGCGGGTTCTGGCGGTTCGAAGCCGACTGGCGGCTGGGTGCCTTGCTGATGGGTCTGGGCCTCATCGGCCTCTTCGCGCTGGGCCGGTACCGGAAGCGGATTCCGGTCACCTAGTTTTCGGTATCGATCCGCTCGGGTGCCGCCGGCAGCTCCACCACAAACCGCGCGCCCCCCAGGTCAGAGTCCTCCAGCCAGATCTTCCCGCCCACCTCCGCCACCACCCGCTGACAGATCGACAATCCCAACCCGGACCCCTCGTCGGGGCCTTTGGTCGTGAAGAACGGATCGAAGATCCGATGACGGACCGCGGGCGGCACGCCCGGGCCCGAGTCGTCCACCGTCAGCCGGACCCACCCGCCGCGCTCCTGGGACGTCACCCGCACCATGGCCGGTGAGCGCGTGCCGGCCTTCGCGGCATACTCGGCGTTGGTCACCAGGTTGATCACCACCTGCTGGAGCTCCTGACCCCGGCCCAGGACCACCGGACTTTCAGGCTCGAGCTCGGTGACCACCTCGATGTTCTCGGTGCGCAGGACCCGCTGGCGGATCTCGGCCACGTCTCGGATCAGCTCGTTAATGTTCACCCGCACGGGGGTGGAGTCGGCGCGCCGGGCCAGGCGGAGCAGGGAGCGGACGATCCGGGCGGCGCGGTCCACTTCGCGGACAATGGTCGACGCCGCGGCACCGACCTCGGGGTCCGCGCTGCCGCGCCCCAGGAGCTCCGCCTCCATCCGGATGGCGGCCAGCGGATTGTTGACCTCGTGGGCCACGCCGCCGGCGATTTCGCCCACGGTGGCGAGCTTCTCGCGCGCGATCAGCTCGCGCTGCGTACGGAGCTCGTCGGTGCGGTCGTACAGGGCCACCAGGAGATGCGGAGAGCCCAGGCCGGTCAGGTTGGTGATGGTGCAATCGCAGAGCCGGCGGTCCCCCGTGGGTTGCGTGACCACCACCCGGCCGTTCCACGGATCCCCGTCCTTCCGGCCGGCCAGGATGGCATGGAGCGGGAGCTCGCTGGTGGAGAGCCCCAGACCGTCGAGGTGCTTGCCGACGGCCGCCGACTCGGATGCGAGGCCGAACACCGCCCGACCCGCCTCGTTGAGCTGCTGGACCCGGCCCAGGGGATCCACCAGTGCGAGCGGCAGGGGGCTGGCGTTGACCATCGCGCCGGCGCGGTTGGCCGCAGCGCGCGCGGCCGCCACCGCCTGGGAGAGCTCGAGGCCACCCGCGATCTGAGCGGCGACGGCGGTGAAATAGTGCAGATCCGTGATGGTGAACGGCTGCGGATCGCGGTCTCCGTCTCCCCGGAACCTGATGACCCCGATGGCGCCCACTACTCCGCCCGACGTGTGCAGGGGAGCGATCAGGGCCGAGCGGACGCGTTCGGCGTTGGCCCAGTCGGGGTCGCTGGCGTCGGGCTCCGCGGAGGCGTCCGCGGTGATGACCGCCTCACCGGTCCGGATCACCCGGCCGGTGGTGCTCTTTTCCAGATTCAGCACCTGGCCCTCGAAGCCCTGGGCCATGCCGATGGCGGTCACCACGGTGACGGTGTCCGGGACGGTGTTTCCCGGAGTTTCCCGGAGCGCGACGTACCCGCCCTGAGCGTCGATCAGGGAAGTGACCCCCTGCATGGTATAGCGAAGGAGCAGCTCGGTTTCGGGTGCCGCGAACAGCCAACGGGACAGCTCGACGATGAAGGTGCCGAGGCGGCGTTCGCGCTCGAGGGAGATGCGCTTGCCGACCATCACGGCGAGGTGATTGGCGTTGACCAGGACGTTGTGGACCCCGGTGACGTCGGATTCAGTGAGGGGACGCCCGGCGAAGGCCTCCACCCGCCGGCCGTCGGCATCGGTGATGGCGACCGACGCGGCGCCGGTGGTGAACGGTCCGGCGGTGACCACGCCGCTGTCGTTCAGGCCCCGGTAGGTCAGACGGACGGGCGCCTGGAGCTCGGTCTCGAGGGACTGAGCCGCGGCCTTCCAGAACGCGGGAACTCCCTCCGCGCGCTCGGCAGCCGCCAGCAGGGTGGCGATGGGGTCGCTCACAATCTTCAAGCATATGTCAGGAAATGACGTGAGGCAAAGGCGCACGTCACGGCACTACGGGTTGGTGGGCCTCAAATCCAATTCGCTGATCATCGCGCGCTGCGGGAGCGTGACCGCCCCCAGCACTGCCTGCGCGACGTCGTCCGGGGTGAGAATCCGTTCAACGTTGGCACGCTTGCCCTGACGGTCGCTGAAGTTGGTCGACACGGATCCGGGGCAGATGGCGATCACGCGGGTCCCCGATTTGCGCACTTCGAGCATGAGAGACTTGGAGAATCCCAGCAGGGCATGTTTCGACGCGCAATAGGCGGTGCCGCCTTCGAGCCCGTTCCGGCCGGCGAGTGAGCCGATGTTGACGATGACGCCCCCGGCCTTCGTGATCCCGTCCAGGAAGGCCCGAGTCACCAGGTACAGGGAGCGCACGTTGGTGCCCATCACGCGGTCCCAGTCTTCCAGCGGAAGCTGCGCGAGTGGCGCGAAGACGCCGACGCCGGCGTTGTTGACGAGGATAGTCGGGTCGCCGCGTTCCCTCCGCACATAGTCGGCGAAGGTGCGGACCGAGGCTGGGTCGGCGACATCGCAGGCGGTGCCGATGGCGTCTATCCCCTCGCCCTTTAATTCGGCAGCGGTCCGGGTGACGTTGGCGCCCGTGCGCGCGCAGATGGCGATGCGAGCCCCCGCCTTGCCGAGCGCGAAGGCGATGGCGCGGCCGATGCCATCAGTGGCCCCGGTTACAACCGCGAGGCCGTTGGAAAAGTCCATCATGCGTCAAGAAACAAGGCGTCGAGAAGCAATACGTC
>DATMOQ010000082.1:0-2428 GCA_035568195.1 Gemmatimonadales bacterium | reverse complement strand
CGCAGCTCGAAGAGGATGCTGCCGGACCGGCCGGTGATCGGGCTCGAGTAGTCACCGTACCACGTGCCCGACAGGGCCTGGATGTCGCTGGCGGTGCCGACGACGGTGACGGGTGGGGTGCTTCCTCCGCACGAGACGAGCTGAAGCGCGCCGAGCAGGGACAGGACGGTGGACCGCATACGCCCTCCAGGGGATGAGTCGACCAGGCCGCGGCGGCGGCGGCCCCCGTGACACTACCCCTCAGGACCAGTTCGAACCAGCCCTCGTTGATTGCGATTGAGTCTTGCAGGGTGCGGGAGTGGGTGCCCGCGCTCCGTGTTTCAAGGCGAGCGACTGGATTCTCAAACGCCGGTGCCAAAACGACTTCTGATGACGTGAACGTAGTTGGCATAGGGATTGCCCTAACACCCGGCGGGAAGTCATCCTCGACACTTAAGTCTCACTACGGAGGCATCAAAATGAACCGCAAGGGTTTCACGCTCATCGAGCTGTTGATCGTGGTCGTGATCATCGGCATCCTGGCCGCGATCGCGATTCCGAAGTTCGCCAACACCAAGCAGAAGGCGTATGCGGCGTCCATGAAGTCGGATCTCCGCAACCTCGTCACCGCTGAAGAGGCGTACTTCTCCGATTCGCTCAAGTACACGACGGCGACGTCGTGCACCAACCCGGCGACCGCCGGTTCCGCGGCGTGGTGCGCCACCACGGGCAACACCCTGGGCGCCGTCACCACGGGCACGGGCACGCAGGCGGGTTGGACCGCGAGCATCACGAACCTGAACACCCCGACGTCCTGCGCCATCTACATCGGCGCCGTGACGCCCACCGCGCCGGCCACGGCGACTTCGGCCGAGGGCGCGCCGGTCTGCCAGTAACGCTGAGCTGAATGTCGAAAGGGCTCGGGATCCCGCCTGGGGTCCCGAGCCCTCGTTGCTCTCTGCAACTCCGTAAGCATGACGTCAGCCGGGCCCGTGTAAGTTGACCCATGTCGGACCTGACGCCCGCGATCTCCCTCATCGTCCCAGTCCGGAACGGCGCGGATTTTCTGCCTGGGACGCTCACCAGCGCCGCTGACTTTCTCGATCGGCAAGAGTGCTCAGAAGTCGTGCTGGTCGACGACGGCTCGGAGCCGCGCGCTGCCGCGCTCCTCCAGTCGTTCGCGTCTTGCACCGAGCGTGTCACGCTCCTCGTAAACTCGCCCAACCAGGGCAAAGGAGCGGCGGTAGCCCGCGGCATGCTGGCGGCTCGCGGCCGGTACCGGGTGTTCACGGACGCGGACCTCGCCTATCCGCTCGATCAAGTGGCCACGATCACCGCGGCCCTGGACCGAGGATACGATCTCGCCATCGCCTGTCGGGTGCTCCCCGAGTCCCGCTATCTGATGAGCCCCTCGTTCTTCCATTACCTCTACACGCGACACCTCCTGAGCCGTGTCTACAACACCGCAGTCAGGTGGAGTCTCCTGCCCGGCATCCTCGATTCCCAGGCGGGGCTGAAGGGATTCACCGCGCGTGCCGCCGAAGTCGTTTTCCCCCGGCTCTCCATTCATCGCTTCGGGTTCGACGTCGAGGCGCTCTTCATCGCCCGGCGTCACGGTCTGCGCACGGCGCAGGTACCCGTGTCCTTCCGGTACGACAGCGAGCCCACCACGGTACGCTTCGCGCGGGATGGGAGAACGCTCCTGACGGACCTGGCGCGCGTCCGGTGGAACGATCTGCGGGGGCGGTATCGCTGACCGGCAGGTGATCATCAACGCGGATGACTTCGGACTGACCGACGGAGTCACCCGCGGAATCGTCGCGGCTCACCGAGCCGGCGCCGTCACCTCCGCGTCGATGTTCGCGAATGCTCCGGGGTTCGCGGGTGCGGTGCGTGCCGCCCGCGAGAACCCGACCTTGGACGTCGGACTGCACGTGAACCTCACTGCCGGCGCTCCGGTAACGGCGCCAGCGCACATACCCACCTTATGCGGGGCCGACGGGCAGTTTCTCGCGCTCTCGAGGCTGGTCGGACGCGCGTTGCGGGCGCGTATCGATCCCTGCGATGTCGAGCGGGAATGCCGGGCGCAACTCGACCGGCTGACGGCCGAGGGGATCTCCGTCACCCATCTCGATGGGCATCGCCACGTTCACGTACTCCCCGGCGTGTGGCCGGGCATCCTCGCGGTGGCTCGCGAGGCAGGCATCCCGTCGATTCGTGTTCCGATGGAGCCGCTGACGGGAGGTCGCGCCTCGGCCAAGATCGGGTTGGCGTGGGTGACCTGGCTCGGGGCACGCGGGGCGTCCGTTCCCGGGCGGGTCTGCGGTTTTCGCGGCATCGGACTGCTCGGAACGACGCGTTTTGGCGAGGGTCTGCTCCGGATCCTCGACCGGCTCCCGCCGGGCACCACCGAGATCATGGTGCATCCAGGGTACTCCGACGCGGACCT
>DATMOQ010000081.1:0-16053 GCA_035568195.1 Gemmatimonadales bacterium | reverse complement strand
CGATGGCCACGCCAGCCCGCCCGACTTCTCCTTCGGCCATGGCGTGATCCGAGTCGTACCCCATCTGCGTCGGCAGATCGAACGCCACCGAAAGTCCCGTCTGCCCCGCGCTCAGGAGGTGCCGGAACCGCTCGTTGGTCTCCTCGGCGGTCCCGAACCCGGCGTACTGCCGCATGGTCCAACGGCGGCCGCGGTACATGGACGCGTGGATGCCGCGGGTGAACGGAAACGCCCCCGGGGCGCCCAGGTCCTTGGCAGGGTCTCCGCTCCAGGTCACGCCCGCACTCCCGCTCCCTCCGTCGAGAGCACGTGGGTCGCGAACTCGACGTCCTCCTTGGACCCGATGATGAGCGGCGTGCGTTGGTGCAGCTCGCGCGGCTCCACCTCGAGAATCCGGCGGCGCCCGTCCGTCGCGGCCCCCCCCGCCTGCTCCACCACCATCGCCAGGGGACACGCCTCGTACAGCAAGCGGAGCTTGCCACCCGGGCTCTTTTGATCCGCCGGATACAGGAAAATGCCGCCCGAGAGGAGGTTACGGTGAAAATCTGCGACCAGGGACCCGACGTACCGCGCGTTGCGCGCCTGGATCGGCCCTTCGCCGGTCTTGAACGCCGCCACGACGCGGTGGATCGGTGGCGTCCAGCGATTCCAGTTGCTCTCGTTCACGCTGTAATACCGCCCCACCGCGGGACAGCGGATGTTCGGATGCGACAGCAGGAATTCGCCGATGGTCGGGTCGAGTGTGAACCCGTGCACGCCCTGGCCGGTGGTGTACACCAGCATCGTGCTCGAGCCGTAGACGATGTAGCCGGCGGCCACCTGCGAGTACCCGGGCTGCAGGCAATCGTCCAGCGTGCCCGGAGTGCCCGCGCGGGTACGCCGCCGGTGAATGGAGAAAATGGTCCCGATCGGTACGTTGACGTCGATGTTGCTCGACCCGTCCAGCGGATCGTACAGGAGGACGTACTTGCCGAGCGGCTTGCCTTCGGGAACCGGCATGGGGTGCTCGTCCTCTTCGGACGCGAGCACGCAGGTGCGTCCCGTGTGCTGCACGCTGTGACGGACGGTTTCATTGGCGAACACATCCAGCTTCTGCTGGACCTCACCCTGAATATTGATGGACTCGGCCGAGCCGAAGATGTCCGTGAGCCCCGCCCGCCGGACCTGCCGGGAGATGATCTTCCCCGCGAGCGCCAGGTCGTAGAGCAGATTGGACAGCTCACCAGTCGCCTCGGGATGCAGGCGCTCCTGGTCCACGATGAACCGCTCAATCGTGATGACCGACGTCCCGTGGTACATGATGACCGTCACTCGTGAAGGTGATGGTACCGCGCTGGTCGGTGCGGAGCACCGTGATCCCCCGCCGTCGCAGCCGCTCGAGCACTTCGGGCGCCGGATGCCCGTACCGGTTGCGCGCCCCCACACTGATCACGGCCACCGGCGGGGACAGCTCCGCCAGCCACTCCTCCGAGCTGGCGCTCCGCGACCCGTGGTGCCCCACCTTGAGCAAGTCCACCGGGCCCACGGTTCCCGCCAGCCGCTCTTCGACCG
This sequence comes from Gemmatimonadales bacterium, assembly GCA_035568195.1. GTDB lineage: Bacteria > Gemmatimonadota > Gemmatimonadetes > Gemmatimonadales > GWC2-71-9 > 40CM-2-70-7. The sequence goes on along the minus strand of DATMOQ010000081.1, from coordinate 14,502 downwards.
GCACCCCCGCGTCCGCCTGGAACAGCACCCGGGTGGTCCCGTACGTCACCAGCACCACGACGCCGTGATCGTTCACGTCCACGGGGACGCCCATCCACTCGTCATCCGGACTGAGCACCTGAATGCTCACGCTGTCCAGCGTGATCCGGTCCCCCGCCCGTGCCGCCCGCCACCGGGAGCCCGCCGCCTCCACCGCGGCCAGGAACTCGAAGTATAACGGCCGGGCCAGCGGTTCTCCGGGCTCGATCACGAGGCGCGGCGGGAAGGCGGCGATGACCGCGGGGAGGCCGCCCAGGTGATCGGCATCGGAGTGCGTGGAGATCATCAGGGCCACCCCCCGGGCGCCCTGCCGCCGGAGGTAGGGCACCACCACCCGGCGCCCTGCGTCATTCCCCGGAGCGCGCGGCCCTCCGTCTATCACGATCCACTGCCCCGCCGGCGTCCGGAGCGCCGCGGCGTCGCCCTGCCCTACGTCCAGGAAAGATATGGCCAGGCAACGACAGTCGTCGAGTGATTGCGTCCGAAACGCGGTGGTCCACGCGACGATGGCGGCAACGAACAGCCCGCGCGCCGGCCGCACCCACGGCCGTCGGGGCGCGCGCCAGAGCCACCAGGCCGCCAGCAGCACCGCACCCCACGTGAGCGCGGCGGACGGACCGGCCGCCATGACGATGTGGCCGAGGGGCACGCGGTCTCCCGCGCGCGCGAGGAGATCGAGGAGCGCCAGGCCGGTGCCGGCGCCACGCGCGAGCAGATCCCCCGCCGCGGGCACCACCGCGGATGCGAGGAGGGCGAGCATCGCTCCCGGGACGGCGACCCCCGCCAGGGGAATGGCCAGGAGATTCACGATCACCCCCACCGGCGCGACGGTGCCGAACGCGTAAGCCGTGATCGGCGCGGTGATGAGGGTCGCGGCCGCGCCGGGAGCGATGACGCGAACCGGCCAGGAGGCGCCGGCTGTGGCCCGGACTGCGGCGAAGACCGCGCCGACCGCCGCGAACGAGAGCCACGCCCCCACGGAGCGCGCGGCGAACGGATCGATGAGCAACAGGATGACGGCTGTGAGCGACAGCACGGCCAGAGGCGGCACGACCCGCTGCCGTAGCCGGGAGTAGCCCACGACGGCGAGGCCGACGCCGGCACGGGTGGCCGGCGCGGGGAAGCCGAGCAGCCAGACGTAGCCGAGCACGAGAGCGGCGCCGGCGGCGAAGCGAGCGCCCGGGGACAGGGGCAGACGCCGGAGCAGGACGCCCAGCCAGCCCGCCAGAAAGCCCACGTGCAGTCCGGCGACGCACAGCAAGTGCGCGAGCCCCGCCTGAGCAAAGCGCTCGCGGACGTCCGGGTCGAGCGCGTTCCGCCGGGCGATGATCAACGCGTCCACGAGGGGCGCCCGGCTCCCAAACAGGGCCCGGACTCGGCGACTTATGGCGTCACGAATGCCGCCCCGTCCGCGGGGGGTGCCGTCGAGGAGTCGCGCCCGCCTGACCTGGAGCACTCCCCGATCCCCGTCACCCAGCCAGCGACCCGACACGACCCAGGTCGTCCCGCCCTGTGCTGTGCTGTCCGCCGGCCAGCGGAGCGGGATCTCACCGCCGCACCCCGCGTCGCGGGAGTCTCCCCCCACCACTTCGTCGCCCGCTGAGACCGGGTCGAGCAGCCGCACGGTGGCGGTGTGCGCCCCGCCCACGGCGCTCCACTGCCCCACACACGTCACACTCCGCTCCCGGAGCGCGGCCGAGCTCCACAGGAGCCCCGCCGCCGCGGTGACCGCCGCGGTCGCCGCGCGCGGCGCCACGTGGGCCAGCCGCCAGGCCGCGACGCCGACGACGCACCCCGCGAACAGCGTCACCGGAACGCCGCCGGGATCCAGAAAAGGAAAGAGGCCGGCCCAGAGGCCGGCCCCGAAGGCCAGAGCGAACACGACGATGGGCGCCCGCACCGGCCGCCCTTAACGCCCTAGGGCAGCTGCACCGGTGCCGCCCCGCAGCGTGGGGCGAGCGCCACCTTCCGGAATCCTTCCATCAGCACCACGTCCGTCTTGGCCCGGGCCTGATCCGTCGACAGCGACAGGCCGGTCAGCACCTCGCCCTGCCGGGTGGAGACGTAGTGCGGGTCCAGACGATTCAGGGCGAACACCAGCACGTCGCCGTGACAGGTGTCGCAGCCGCAGAAGGTCGGGAGCTGGGGACGCAGCAGCTCGTACTCCCGCTGCGCCATTTCCCACATCACGTTCGTTACCCCACGACGGCAAACTCCCGTTCCACCGGCCATCCGGTGAACGTCGAGCCGGTGGTCCCGGTGAGACGCACCCTGGTGTAGGTCCCGATCCACGACTCGGGCCCCTCGACGAGCACGACCTTGTTGGCGCGGGTCCGGGTCTGGAGCAACCCGCCCCGCTTGGCCATTCCTTCGACCAGCACCTCGTGCGTGGTGCCGACCAGCCCGACGTTCCGGCGCCGCGCCAGCCCGCGCACCAGCGCCACCAGCCGCTCCAACCGCTCCCCGGCGACGTCGTCGGGCACCGCGTCCCGGATCTTGACCGCGGGCGTTCCTTCCCGCGGCGAGTACTTGAAGGTGAACGCGTCGTCGAATCCGACGGTCTCGACCAGCGCGAGGGTGTCCTGGAAGTCGGCTTCCGTCTCTCCCGGAAACCCCACGATGATGTCCGTGCTGAGAGATAGGCCCGGCAGGGCCGCGCGGAGGCCCGCCACCACCTCCAGGTACCGTTCGCGGGTGTAGCGGCGGAGCATGCGCTTGAGGACCGCGTTCGAGCCGCTCTGGACCGGCAGATGGACGTGCTCGCACACCGCGGGCGTCTCCGCCATGGCACGGAGCACGCGGTCCGTGAAGTCGGTCGGATAGGGCGAGGTAAACCGGACCCGGCGGATCCCCGGGAGGGCGCCGACGGCGCGCAGAAGATCGGCGAAGTCGGCGGTGCCATCGGTGTAGCTGTTGACCGTCTGGCCAAGGAGCGTGACCTCGGTGGTGCCGTCCGCCGCCAGCCGGCGAACCTCGTCCACCACGTCGGCCAACTTACGGCTGCGCTCCGGCCCCCGCGTCATCGGAACGATGCAGAACGTGCACCGATAATCGCAGCCCCGCTGCACGGTCACATACGCCGACGCCGCGTCCCCGCGGCGGGGCGGTACGTCCTCGTAGTGCTCCCACCCCCGGAACTCGACGTCCGCGGAGCGGGCTCCGGCCCCGGCGCGGGCGATCAACTCCGGAAGGTTCCGGTACCCATCGGGTCCGACGACGAGATCCACCTGGGGCACCCGCTCGAGCAGCCGGGGTCCCAGCCGTTGCGCCATGCACCCCACCACGCCGAGCACGCCGCCGGGCCGCTTGAAGGCCTTCAGCTCGCCCATCCGCGAGAGCACCCGCTGTTCGGCATGATCCCGCACCGCGCACGTGTTGACCAGGAGCACCTCGGCTTCGGCCGGGGTCTCGACCACGGCAAAGCCCTCCCGCGCCAGGAGCCCGAGCATCAGCTCGGAATCCGACACGTTCATCTGGCACCCGTAGGTCTCGATGTAGACGCCGCGCGCGGTCACAGCGGGAAAGATAGGGGCACCCACCCCTCAGGGGCGAACGGTGAGGCCCACCAGCAGGATCCAGCCGTTTTCAGTGAGTCCCCCGCCGCTCCGGCGCAGGTGCTCGAGGCCGACGTCCACCAACCCCCGGCCCTGCGAGAACACAAATCCCGTTCCGGCCGAAATGCCGAGCTGCGTGGGCGCGGCGGGGCCGGGGCCGAAGGGCAGCTGCCCCCCCCGCACGCCGAGGCGCACCGGGAACGAGGTGCGTCCGAACTCTCCTCCGACGGACCAGTTCGTGGTGTTGAAGGCGCCACCGACGGGCCCGGAGACCGACCAGTTCGCGTGCGTCACCGCCCCGGCAAGCTTGACCTCCGGAGTGACGGCCCATTGCAGGCCACCGCCGAACGTCGTGGGCAGGTCGTTCTGGGCGTTCTGGAATCCGGAGATCTCGGCCCGCAGGCGGTTGTCGGAACGCAGGAATGCGGACACCCGCAGGCTGGGGATCGGGGTGGCCAGGAGACTGAACGAGACCCCGAGGCCGTCGTAGCTCTCCTGATCGACCTGACTGGCGTTCTTGTAGGTGGCCGAATCGGTGAAGAAGCGGTCGGCCGTCAGGGTGCTGGAGCCGGTCAGGATATGGAACCCGGCGCCCACGGAAAGCCGCGACGAGAACCGCCACGCCGCCGCGAGACGCAGGTCCGTGACGGCGCCGTCGCTCGCGATGTGGTCGACCACCGCCTCCGGCACGCCCCGGATGACGACGACTCCCGGCACCTCCACGTCGTACGACCGGTAGAGATAGGTCGAGAATCCGCCCCCGATCACCAGCCGGCCCGTCACCGGGCCCGCGACGGTGAGCATGGGGAACCGCGAGCTGCGCAGCGAGCTCGAGTTCGTCCCGTCGTCGACGGTCCGGTATGCGCTGAACTCGGTGGCCGACGCCGTAAGCCGCGTGAGGTCCGCCAACGCGGCGTCGGTCAACGCCGACGTGCCGTCGAACGGTGCCAGGGCCCCGCCAGTCGCCCACGCGCGAACGCTCATGAAGGTCCCGGGTGATCCCAGGCCGCGGATGCCGAACTGCGAGTCCTGTCCGGCGAGGGGCCGGGCCAGGACCACGACACCCGCCAGGGCGGCCATCGTCACGTAGCGCATCAGGGACTCCCGAACGAGTAGCGCGGCACGTACGTGATGTGGAGCGCGGGCCGGAATGCGGTCGAACGGGACGAGTACAGGCGCAGTGAAATCAGATTCGCGCCCTCCGGCAGCTGCCGCACCATCAGGGCCTGTGGCCCCAGCGTATCGCCCTGCCAGGCCCGGACGATGAGTGTGACATCGGTGGCGATGGTATCCGTCGCATTCATCCGGACGGGCTCCGCGACGACGACGCTGGAGTCTCCGGCCCCGGGCGCAGAGCAGAGGGACCCGACCGGGATGCACGGCGACTTGGCGCCGAGGTCCGCCGAGACCCGCGCGAACGTGAGGATCACCGAATCCGAGGGCACCCCCACCGGGGCCGTGATCGGGACCATGAGGAGGGTCGCCCGGACCACCTGGGTGGAGTCGCGGATGTTGCGGGGCAGCGAGAAGCGCAGGAGCGAGCGCGCCGACGGCACGCCGCCCACCAGGAGGTTCGAGTCCAGCGCCGGCATCGGCACGTTGTGGACGAACGAGTTGAACAGATTGACCGCCGTCCCAATCACCCGGTGAACATTGGTCCCCGACGAGTCGAAGGTGGCCCACCACGTCAGGATGGGACCGGCGCCGCCCGCGAGCGTCCGGAACGCCACACTGGCCAGCGAGTCGGCGCTGATGCGGATCCCGAATGCCGAACGCCCCGAATCCGCGGCGACGTAGGCGGCCTGGGCCGAGTCGAGCTTCATGACCACGCGCAACGTGATCCGCGTGGTATCGGTGGCCACCACCGAGTCACCGGCGATCGAATCCACGCCGCCCGGGAGCGCCAGCACGCTGTCCACGTTCACCGTGCGGACCAGCGAATCGGTAAACGGTCCCGACAAGTCCCCGAGGGTCGTGCCCGAGTCGATGGTGAGCGGGAGGCGGTACAGGCTGATCCGGAGATTGGTGGCCAGCGTGTCCCGGCGGTCGATGTTGAGCGTGAGGAGTGCCGAGTCCACCGACAGGGCCGCCGAGGTCGTCGTATCGGTCGTCGACACCGCGAGGCGATTGGGGACGGGACCCAACTTGAAAATGGGGCGGCTGTCCACTCCGAACGCGTTGATCGCGAGCATGTCGATCGCGCTGTCCGCCTGGACGTATCCGATGTGGCTGGAGTCGCGCGAGATGATGTAGAGAATGGTGTCCACCACGGCGAGCTGGCCGCTGGGACAGAATCCCGGGCACTTGCCGGGCGCGGTCGCGTCCTCGGTGCAACCCGCCAGGACGGCGGCGATACCGAGTGCGAACAGAGTCGGGCGTCCGATCCTCACTTCATCGCTCCAGCGTCTCCCGGGTGAAGGCGTCAGGCAGCAGCGCACTCAACGACCAGCGCCGTTCGGTGGTCGGGCCCACAGCGCGGATTTCCATCGTCAGCCCGAATTCGGCGAGGAGCTGCCGGCAGGCCCCGCACGGAGCGGCCGGCGGGTCGACGTCGGTCGTGACGACCACGCGCGTGATGCGGGTCGCGCCGGCCGCCACGGCGGCCCCCAGCGCCATCCGCTCCGCGCAGATGGTCAGTCCGTACGACGCGCTCTCGACGTTACATCCCACGTGAATCGTGCCGTCGCCCGCCTCGATGGCGGCGCCGACGTGGAACCCGCTGTAGGGCGCGTGGGCGTGGCGCATCACGTCGCGGGCCCGGCGCACCAGCTCGTCGGTCACGCCCACAGCATCCCGTGAAAGGAGGTCCCGGCGCCCAGGTTCCCGAGTCCGAAATGCTCGGCCACCGTCGCGCCCAGGTCGGCGAACGTACGCCGCTCTCCCAACGCCACGGGCCGCACCCGGGGCCCGCACACGAGGACCGGAACCGCCTCGCGGGAGTGATCGGTCGACGCCGTGGTCGGATCGTTGCCGTGGTCCGCCGTGAGGATCATCAGGTCGTCGGGCTGGAGCCGCTCCAAGAGCCGCGGGATCCAGGCATCCAGCGCGCGCAGCCCCTCATGAAACCCCGTCACGTCGTTTCGGTGCCCCCAGCTCTGGTCGAACTCGATCACGTTGACGAACAGAAACCCCGCCTCCATCGTCTCCAGTGCCCGCTCCACCAGTCGATACGCATCCGGGTTGGTCGGCGTGTGCTGGCTGGTGATGCTCCGGCCGGCAAAGAGGTCGTCGACCTTCCCCACCCCCACCCGGGGGATCCCCCGGTCCGCCAACCGGTCAAGCAAGGTGGCTTGGGGAGGCTCGAGGGAGAAGTCCCGGCGGTTGGCCGTCCGCTCGAAGGCCGGGGCGGTTCCCTTGAAAGGACGGGCGATTACCCGGCTGACGGCCTCCTCCCCTACCAGAAGCTCCCGGGCCACCCGGCATCCCCGGTACAGCTCCTCCAGCGGGACCGTTGCTTCGTGCGCCGCGACCTGAAACACCGAGTCGGCCGATGTATAGATGATCCACCGGCCGGTCCGTTGGTGTTCAGCCCCCAGCTCCGCGATGATCGCGGTCCCCGACGCCGCCTTGTTTCCCAGCCACCCCCGCCCAGTCCGCCGGCTGAACTCATTCAGCAGCGATTCGGGAAAACCCCCGGGATAGGTCCGGAAGGGCTTCTCGAGCAGCACCCCGCAGATCTCCCAATGCCCCGTGGTGCTGTCCTTCCCGGCCGACGCGGGCAGCGCCACGCCGTAGGCGGCGCCCGGGTTAGCGGGCCGCCCCAGCCCCGCGATGGGCCGGCAGAGCCCCAGACCGAGCCGCTCCAGATTCGGCAAGGTGAACCCGCCCACCGCGCGGGCCACGTTGCCCAGCGTGTCGCTCCCGGTGTCTCCGTAGGCTGCCGTAGAGGGCGCGGCGCCGATGCCCAGCCCGTCGAGGACGATGATCGCGGCCCGCCGGCCCGTCACTGCGGCGCCGGCGTCCGGACCAACCGGCGGCTCAGTCCGGTCAGGATGGCGTACTGACTCTCGTCGCTCCACTCCGCGAACTGCGCCAGCGTGATGAACCGCTCGCCGTCGGAACCGAGGAGGGTGGCCACCTGCCCCCGCTCCACGGCATCGTCACCGACGTCGATCATGATCAGGTCCATCGTCACGGCGCCGACGCATGGGTACGACCTGCCGTTCAACAGCACGAAGGCGTCGCGGGCGCGGGAAAGTGCCGGGCGCACACCGTCGGCGTATCCGATGCCGAGCGTCGCGATGGTCGTGGCGCGCGCCGCCGTCCACGTCGCGCCGTAGCTGACCGTGTCCCCCGCCGCGACCCGCCGCACACTCAGCACCTGTGCCCGCACGTGAGCGACCGGCCGGGGTACCGGAAACCCCTCACCCGGTAAGCCGCCGTAAAGAAACAATCCCGGGCGGACCAGGTCACCCGCGAACGCCTTCCCCCGCAGCGCCCCGGCGCTATTGGACGCGTGCACGAGGCTCGGGCGCCGGCGCAGGCCCTGAACTGCCCGGCCGAGCTCCTCCCACTGCGCCAGCGTCGCCCGTTCGTCGCGGTCGGCCGAGTGGAACTGCGTGAAACATCCTTCGAAGGCGGGCGTGTCCAGGACCTCCGTCCATGCGGGCAGGGATTCGAGCCGCACACCCGTCCGGGACATCCCGGTGTCGATCTCCAGATGAAAGGGCCCGCCGTCCCGGCGGAGCCACTCCCGGAGTGCCTCGGCGTCGTCGAACACCGGGGTGAGATGGTAGCGCTGGTAGGCGGGAAACCATTGGGGCTGCGCCGGGGAGAACACCATCAGGCGCCATCGTCCCAGCCCCTCCTGCCGCAGCTGCGCGCCCTCTTCGATGCTGGCGACGCCGAATCCCCAAGGATCCAGGACCTCGAGTGCCCGCGCGACCGCGCCGGCGCCCAGTCCGTAACCGTCCGCCTTGATCATCGGAAGCAAAGGAGCGCCGGCGACACGGGCCACGGTGCGCGCGTTCTCCAGCAGCGCGCGCAGGTCCACGCTCAACCACGAGCGGGACATCGGAGCTCGATCGAGCGATGGGAGGCTCACAGGCGCGCGAATGATAGGGATGGCACTACCGAAGAGCAAGACGACTACTGCACGACGCAGGCCTTCACGTGAGCGGAGTCTCGGGCCGACAGGGTGTCCCAGAAGAACCGCCACCCCACCAGGACATCGGGCTTGTGGAACGTGCCGGTGACCGACGCCGAGCCGGTGGCGAGGACGGAGTCGGACGCCACCATGAACCCGGTGTCCGGCACGACGCCCGTATCGCCCGCCACGGTGAACTCGAAGATGTAGGGAACGTGGTCGTCATTCACCTGCGTCACCCAGTTCAGCGTACAGGTCGTCGTGTCGACCGCGAGCTGAGTCGTGAGCACCCCCACCACCCGGAACTTGTCGGGCGAAAGGACATCCGTGGTGCACGCGACCAGAAGGGTGACGGCGAACGCCGCCGTGATGAGCCGGTTCCGCATGCCGGGGAGTTTGGGAGACTCCCTCGCGCTGGTCAAGGATGGCCCCTGCCCTCACCCTGGAGGCTACCTTTCCCGGACACTTCCCCGCTCTGGAGTCTTTCATGAATGCAGATGCCGCGCTGGGCCGGGCCCTCGCCCTGGTGCGGGACCTTCGGGCGCGTTGTCCCTGGGACGGCGCGCAGACGCCCGAGACCCTGCGGCCCTATCTCGTGGAGGAGGCGCTGGAGCTCGATCAGGCCATCGGCTCCGGTGACGTGCCCCACATCCAGGCCGAGCTGGGCGACCTGCTCCTCAACCTCGCGTTTCAGATCGTGATCGCGGAGGAGCGCGGGGCCTTCGGACCCGAGGAGGTGACGCGGGGACTGGAGGAGAAAATGTGGCGGCGGCATCCGCACCTGTTCGGCGGGGGCGAGAAGCCGAAGACCTGGGAAGCCATAAAGCGTGCCGAGGGAACGGGGAAGCGAAGCACACTGGCGGGCCTGCCGCCCACCCTGCCGCGATTGCTGATGGCCTACCGGCTGCAGGAGCGGGCCGCGGGCGTAGGGTTCGACTGGCCCGACGCGACCGGCCCGGCGGAGAAGGTGAGAGAAGAGCTGGCTGAAGTTGAAGGGGAGTCGCGAGTGGGGAGTCGAGAGTCGTTGGAATCGGAGATCGGCGATCTCCTGTTCGCCGTCGTGAATCTCTCGCGCAAGCTCGGCGTCGATCCGAGAGCCGCCCTCGAGAAAGCCAACACCAAGTTCAAGACGCGCTTCGAGAGCGTGGAGCGGCTGGCCCAGGAGCGCGGGGTCGACCTCGCCCAGGCGGGGCTACCGGCCCTGGACCGCCTCTGGGACGAAGTGAAGGCTCAGGGCCAGAGCTTGTAGAGCGTCCGCGGAAAGGCGATGGCTTCGCGGATGTGCGGAATGCCGCAGATCCAGGCCACGGTGCGCTCGACCCCCAGCCCGAAGCCGGCGTGCACGAAGGTGCCGTACTTCCGGAGGTCCAGGTACCACCCGTACGCCTCCTCCGGCAGGCCCTCATGCCGGATCCGGCCGAGCAGCTTGTCGTAGTCGTCCTCGCGCTGGCTGCCGCCGATGATCTCCCCATATCCCTCCGGCGCCAGGCAGTCGTTGTTCAGGACGGTCCGCGGGTCGGCCGGGTTCTCCTTCATATAGAAGGCCTTCACCTCCCGGGGATAGTTGAAGACCATCACCGGGCGGTCGTACTGCTTCGCCAACAGCGTCTCCGCGTCGCCCCCCAGGTCCCTGCCCCACTCCATGTCCGCGCCCAGCGCCTTGAGCTTTTCCACCGCGTCGGTGTAGGAAATCCGGGGAAATGGCGGCCGCACCGCCTCGAGGGGCGCCAGGTTCCGCTCCAGCTCGGTCAGCTCCGCGCGCCGGCGCTCGAGACAGCGGCCCACGATGTAGCAGACGAAGTCCTCCTGGAGCTGCATATTGTCGTTCGAGTCGTTCCAGGCGACTTCAGGCTCCACCATCCAGAATTCCGTCAAGTGCCGACGCGTCTTGGATTTTTCGGCCCGGAACGTGGGACCGAAGCAATAGACTTTGCCCAGGGCCGCCGCCGCGGCTTCGACGTACAGCTGGCCCGTCTGCGCGAGATAGGCCTTGCCCAGATCGAAGTATTCGGTGGAGAAGAGCGTGCCGGCGTGCTCCCCGATGGACCCGGTGAGAATCGGGGTGTCCACCAGCGTGAAGCCGCGCTCGTAGAAAAAATCACGGATGGCCTGAATCACTTCGGTGCGGACGTGGGCGATGGCCACCTGACGCCGGGAGCGCAGCCACAGATGGCGATGCTCGAACAGGAACGCGGTGCCGTGTTCCTTCGGCGTGATCGGAAAGTCGACGCTGGGACCGAGAATCGCGAGGTCCTGCACCGTCAGCTCGACGCCGCCCGGAGCCCGGGCATCCGCGCGGACCACACCGGTCACGGCGACCGACGTCTCTTGCGTGAGCCGTCCGAAGGCCTCCCAGGCGGCTTCGGAGACCTCCTTCTTGGAGAGCACTGCTTGCAGGTAGCCCGTGCCGTCCCGCAGCGTGGCGAACGCGATCTTGCCGCTCGAGCGGGTGGTCATCACCCACCCGCGCACCGTCACGGTCTGGCCCACACGCTGGGCCAACGCTTCAATGCGGGTCTGGTCAGGCATAGGCGCGGCATACTAGTGGCGGTCCTTGGGGCTGTCAACGCGAGCGCGTGCGCGCCGGTGATCCGCCACGGCCCCGACCATCAGTCCGTCCTCTGGCCCGTTTACCTCGGTTCGCCGGCCCACGATGTGTCGGCCGTCGCCCGGATGGATACCGCCCCCAAGCCCGGGTGGCACCGGTCGGCCGGGCGCGAGATCCGCGGCGCCCCCGCCGTGGGGCAAGGCGTGATCGCGGTAAGCAACACGGAAAAGACCGTGGTGTTGCTGGGCACCGACTCCGGGCAGGTGCTCTGGGATCGGCGGCTGGGCGGGACGCTCCGGGGCGGGCCCCTGCTCACTACGGACCGTGTCTACGCCGCCACCGAGGAAAGTCCCGCCGGCAGGGTGTACGCGCTGGAGATGCGAACCGGCAAGGTGGCCTGGAACGTCAAGACCGGAGGCATCACGGCGTCCCTGACGCTCGCCCAGGGACGGCTCTACGCGGGCACCGAGGCCGGCATCGTCCTCGCCATCGACGCCGATTCCGGAGTGGTCCGCTGGCGTCGCCGGCTTTCCGGGGCCGTGCGCGCCGCTCCCGTGTTCACCCCGGCCGGACTGTTCGTCGTCACCACGGCCGATTCCCTCTACCTGCTCGACGTCGCCACCGGGGAGGTTCGCCGCCGGGGACCCGCCCCCGGGGCCGTGCTCGCCACACCGGCCAGCGACAGCGCGCGGGTCTACCTCGCCACCGCGAGCGGCATGCTGGCCGCCGTGGATCCCGCGACGCTCGATACGGTGTGGACCAGGAATCTGGGCGGCGGCGTGTTCGGATCCCCGGCATTGGCGCGGGATACGCTCTATGCGCTCACGCGAAGCGGGAGACTCGTGTCGGTTCCCCTCGCTACGCCCGCGGCGGCCCACAGCGTGGAGCTGGGCATCATCGCCGTCGCCGGCCCCACGCCCCTCGCCACCGGCGTCCTCGTGGCGGACGTCGCCGGCGTGGTGCGCTGCGTCGATCCGCGCACCGGCACGGAGCGGTGGCGGGTGACCGTGTCCGGGCCGGTGGAGCAGCCCGCGCTGGTCCGGGATGGCCTGCTCATCGTCATCGCCGACCGGGGACAGGTGGTGACGTACCGGTGAGAATCCCGCGCTTGCTCGCGCTGCTGCTGCTGACGGGACCCGCGGTGCGCGCGCAGACGTCCGCGCTCGACTCGGTGCCGCGGACCGCGTGGAAGCATGCCGTGACCCACTACGGGAAGTGGGTGGCGGCCGCCGGGGCCGTGGCGCTGACCGCGCTGGCCATCGAGCAGCACCAGCATTCGAACGATGCGTGGAATGCCCTGCTGGCCATCTGCGGCGCCAACAGCCAGGACTGCGCCGTGGGCCCCGACGGGCGCTACCGCAATTACCAGTCCGAGTACGACTATCAACTGGCCTTGTATTACGATCACCGGGCCCGCTGGCGCCTGGTGGCGGGCCAGGTCTCGCTTCTCGCCGCGGTCGGCCTCTTCGTCGCGGACCTTCACGGCGGGTCGTCCAGTCCACCCAACATCCCGGTCAAGCCCGTCAAGCTCACGCTCACGCCCACGCCCGACGGCGCGGCGCTGTCGCTGCGGGTCTCCTTCTAGCCCACCCGGAACAGCTCGAACCCCCGCTCGTACCGCTGGAGGATGCGGGCCCGGTAGGCCGCGTGCTCGGGACGGGTGAGCGCCGGATCGGCGGCGATGATGGCCCCGGCGGCCGAGCGTGCCGCCTCGAGCAGGGGGAGATCCGTGTCCCAGTGGACAAACCGGAGCCCCTGGCCCCCCGACTGCTTCGCGCCGGCGAGCTCGCCCATCCCCCGTTCCTTCAGATCCAGCTCCGCAATGGCGAAGCCGTCGGTGGTCTCCGTGAACGCCCGGAGGCGGTCGGCGGCTTCGGGCACATCCGAGATCAGGATGCAGTGGCTGGCGTCGGCCCCCCGTCCCACGCGTCCCCGGAGCTGGTGCAGCTGCGCCAGCCCGAACCGATCGGCGTGCTCGATCACCATCACGGTCGCGTTGGGGACGTCGATGCCGACTTCGATGACCGTGGTGGCCACGAGGAGCGACACCCGGTTGTCGCGGAAGTCCCGCATCACCCGGTCCCGCTCCTCCGCCTTCATCCGCCCGTGGACCAGACCCACCGCCCGCTCCCCGAAGACCTTCCGCAGCGCGTCCGCCATAGTCGAGGCCGCCCGCAGGTCCGCCTTCTCCGACTCCTCGATCACCGGATACACCACGTAGGCCTGCCGTCCCGCTTCGATCTCGCGCTTCAGGAAGTCGTAGATCTTGGAGCGGGAAGCGTCGGTGCGCAGCGCGGTCTTGATCGATCCGCGGCCCGGCGGCCGCTCCTGGATCTTCGTCACGTCCAGGTCTCCGTACAGGGTGAGCGCGAGGGAGCGCGGGATGGGCGTGGCCGTGAGCAGCAGGACGTCGGGGGCGTCTCCTTTTTCGACCAGTGCCGCCCGCTGCTCGACGCCGAAACGGTGCTGCTCATCGACCACGGCGAGCCCCAGCCGCCGGAACGAGACCGACTCCTGAATGAGCGCGTGTGTCCCCACCACGATCCGCGAGGCGCCGCGAGCGATCCGCTCCCGGGCCGCGTCCTTCTCGGCGGCCGTCAGCCGCCCCAGCAACAGGTCGGGCCGGACGTCGAGGGGCGCCAGGAGACGCTGGAGCGTGGTGTGATGCTGCTCCGCGAGCAGCTCGGTGGGAGCCATGATGGCCGCCTGGAACTCGTTCTCGACCGCCAGGAGCATGGCGAAAAGCGCCACCACGGTCTTGCCCGTCCCCACGTCCCCCATGAGCAGCCGGTGCATCCGGAGCGGTGCCGTCATGTCCTCGGTGATTTCCCGGATGGCGTGCCGCTGGTCGCCGGTCAACTCGAACGGCAGGTGCTCCTTCAACGCCGTGGTGAGCTCGCGGCGCAGCTGAAACGCGATGCCGGTCCGGGCGCGTTTGGCCAGGAAGCGCGCCCGCGCCTGGACCAGCTGCTGGTCGAAGAACTCGTCGAACGCCAGTCGGCGCCGGCCGTTCTCGGCGTCGGCCGGCGTGCCGGGCCGATGGACGGCGGCGAGCGCCAGGCGCAATTCCGGGATGCCCACCCGCGACCGCAGCGCCGCCGGATGCGGATCACGAACCAGCTCGAGCAGGGCGTCGAGATGCGGGTGGATCAGGCCGCGGATCTGCTTGTGGGTCAAGCCCTCCGTGGCAGGATAGACCGGAAGCACCACGCCCTTGTCGGGACCTTCCTCACCCGCCTCGGCCAGGATGATGAACTCCCGCGGCGCGAGCTGCC
>DATMOQ010000080.1:0-4038 GCA_035568195.1 Gemmatimonadales bacterium | reverse complement strand
GGCGACCGAGACCCGCGCCTGGATCCCGACGTACGACGCGCCGAACGACAAGACGACCTGGGAATTCCTGGTCACGGCCGACACGGGCCTCAACGTCCTGTCGAACGGGCGCCTCGTGGGCGTGACCCCCACCAACGGCGGCAAGCAGAACATCTGGCACTGGTCCCAGGAGAAGCCGGCGTCCACGTATCTCTACTCGGTAGTCGTGGGGCCCTTCACCGTGCTGAAGGACCAGTGGCGCGGCATCCCGGTGGAGTACTGGACGTACGCCGACACGACCAATGCGGCGTGGCGCTCCTTCGGCGAAACGCCCTCGATGATCGAGCTCTACTCCGAAGTCCTCGGCGTCAACTTCGCGTGGGACAAGTACGACCAGTCCATCATCCCCGACTTTACCTACGGGGGCATGGAGAATGTCTCCGCCACGACGCAGACCGACCTCGCGCTGCATCCGCTGTCCGAGGAGCCGGAGAACTCGAGCCGCGGCCTCGTGGCGCACGAGCTGGCGCACCAGTGGTTCGGTGACCTGACCACCACGGCCGACTGGGCCGACATCTGGGTCAACGAGGGCATCACCACCTACATGGAGTCGGTGCAGGAGGAGAAGACGCGCGGCTGGGATGCCGCGGAGCTGAACTGGTACCAGGAGCAGCAGCAGGCGATGCAGGCGGACCAGAATGAAGTGCGGTCGCTGGTGTGGGGCAAGTACCAGGGCACCGACCCGATCGCCCTGTTCTTCTCCGGGCACGTGTATCCCAAAGGCGCGCAGCTGGCGCATCAGATGCGCCGCCTCCTGGGCGACTCGATGTTCTGGGCCGGCATGCGCCGGTTCCTCACCGACAACGCCTACAAGCCGGTGACCACCGTCGACTACGCCATCGCGATGGAGAAGACCTGCAACTGCGACCTCGACTGGTTCTTCGACCAGTGGGCGTATGGAATCGGGTTCCCCAAGGTCGAGTTCCGCCGGCACTGGGCGGCGAACCTCAAGACGCTGCACGTCGTGGTCTCGCAGACGCAGCCGATCGACTCCCTCCATCCCGTGTACCGGTTTCCGGCCACCATCCGCGTGATCACGCGGGACTCGGTGGTCCGGCAGCAGGTGATGGTGAAGCATCAGACCGATACCTTCGCCATCGTGCTGCCGTCCGAGCCCTTGTCCTTCCGGTTCGACGAAGGGGGCTGGCTGCTGGGTACCGTGGCGGGTGACCAGTCGGTGGCCGAGCTGGCCGACATGGCCAAGCACGATCTCGATATCCGGGGCCGGCGCTGGGCGCTCGGGCAGCTCGAGGGGAACGGGGATTCGCTGGCGGTGCAGGCGCGGCGGTTCATCGCCCTGAATGACCACACCGAATGGCTTCGCGAGGCGGCGACCCGGATGATGACCCGGGATTCGAACCCCCAATCCAAGGGCGTGGTGACCGCGGCGCTTCGGGACCCCGAGCCGCAGGTCCGGATGCAGGCGCTGCAGACGCTCACCAGCCTCGATTCAGCGGCTGGGCTGGCGGCGGCGACGACGCTGTACACCACCGATCCGAACGATGACATGCGGGGGGTGTCGCTTGCCGTGATCGCCGCGGCCAAGGGGAAGGACGCCCTGCCGGTGCTGCTTGCCGCCGTGGGTCCCGATCAGACCGCGAACATGCGCTTCACCGCGATGAACTTCCTCTCGCACATCCGGGCTCCCCAGTCCGAGGACGCCCTGGAGCGCAACACGGCGACCACCGAGGACCGGTTCATCCGTCAAAGTGGTCTGCAGTCGCTGGCGGCGACCGGGGACTCCGCCCGGGCGACGGCCGTGGCTCTGCGGTTGATCGGAGACTACGATCCGCTGTTCGCGGTGACGGCCGTGCGGGTGGTGGGGCAGGTCGGGGGCGAGGCGGGGAAGGCGAAGCTGCGCGAGGCCCTGAAGAAGGAAACGCGCGTCTTTGTCCGGCTGGCGATGCAGAATGCCATCGCGCCGCCGATGCCTGGAATGCACTGAGCGCCAGCCGTCTAGCTGCCGTATATGATCCCGCGCCGCTCGCGTCCCAAGGACGTGACCACGGCGCAGATGATGAACGCGCCGGCGGCCGTGAGCGCCATGGTGGCGGGGTACCCCAGGGTCTCCGCCACCTTTGGTTGCAGGTAGGGCATGGCCCCGGCGATCAGCGCGCCGCACTGGTAGGCAAAACCGGGCAGTGCTCCGCGCACCTGGTCAGGCACGAGCTCGGTGATATGTGCTGGGATGACTCCCCAGGCGCCCTGCACCAGGAATTGCATCAGGAATGCGCCGACGACGAGCAGAGTGAGGGACGGCGCGTAGGCCCAGAGCGGCACCACCAGCACCGCCCCCCCGAGCGCCACCATGATGGTCCGGCGTCTGCCAAGACTCTGCGACCAGTGCCCGAACAGTACGCCTCCGATCAAGGCGCCTACCATCGAGATCGCGGTGATCGCGGACCGGGGGCCAGGGCCAAGGTTCCAGGCACGCTGCAGGAAGGTCGGGTACAGATCCTGTGTCCCGTGCGACGACATGTTCATCAGTGCCATCAGCACGGTGAGGTAGAGGAAGAGCGGCACCTGCGCGGCAAGAGTCTGCCCCAGCGCGCCCCAGGTGCGCTCGCGGGTCTTGAGCCAGACTTCGGATTCCGTCACCTGGGCCCGGACGAAAATCGCCAGCAAGGCGGGGAGGCCCCCGATGAAGAAAAGGGGCCGCCACCCCCAGCGGGGGAAGACACACGCATACGCCAGGGCGGCCAGGAGGTAACCGGCGGCGTAGCCCTGTTGCAGCAGTCCCGAGAAGAACCCCCGCCACTTGGGCGGCACCTTCTCCATCACCAGAGACGCCCCCACGCCCCACTCACCTCCCATACCGATCCCGAACAGCGCGCGAAGGACAAGGAACATGCCATAGCTGGTGGAGAACCCGGTCAGCACCTCGATCAACGCGTAGAACACCAGGTTGATCATCAACGGCACCCGGCGTCCAAACCGGTCGGACAGGAGCCCAAAGATCAGTGCTCCCAGCGGACGGAACGCGAGCGTCAACAAGATTGAGAGACCGATGGCGGCGTCGGTGCGGTGGAATTCCTTGGCGATGGCGGTGAGCGTCATCACCACGAGGAAGAAATCGAAAGCGTCGAGGGTCCAGCCCAGGAAGCCGGCCAGGACGGCGGCGCGGCGGTCTCGAACGGCAACGCGGGGATCGGTCACGGGCGACAAACTAGACGGCTAGACGGCTAGACGGCTAGAGTCGTCAAGGCCCGGTCAGGTCGCCAACACCGGACGCGCGCCCGGCGTATGATTGGCACCGTGAAGACGCTCTCCCTGCTCGTCCCCGCGCTGGTCCTGGCGACCGCCGCCCTCTCCGCCCAGGACAACTACGAGATCCAGGTCTACGGCGCCGATCTGGTCGACCCGCACGCCACGATGTTCGAGCTCCATTCGAACTTCACGTTCGACGGGCGATCGACCGTCGTGGACGGGCTCTACCCCACCCAGCACGCACTCCACGAAACCCTCGAGATCACGCACGGGGTTTCGCCGTGGTTCGAAGTGGGGTTCTACGCGTTCACCAGCGTGCGCGCGGGGCAGGGATGGGACTGGGTGGGGGACCATATCCGGCCGCGCTTCCGGATTCCCGAGAGTTGGCACTGGCCCGTGGGCGTGAGCCTGTCGCAGGAGATCGGCTACCAGCGGCGGGTATTCTCGCCGGACACGTGGACCTGGGAGATCCGTCCCATCATCGACCAGCGCGCGGGACGGCTCTACTGGGCCGTCGACCCCACGCTGGAGAAGAGTCTCCGGGGAGAGAACGCGGGGAAGGGGTTCGAGTTCTCCCCCAACGTGTCGGTGACGTACGATGTCACGTCGAAGGTGACGCTGGGGCTCGAGTACTACGGCGCGCTGGGGCCGCTCTCGGGGTTCGATCCGCTCAACACGCAGGAGCAGCAGATCTTCCCGGCCCTCGATCTCAATCTGTCCCCCGATTGGGAGTTCAATCTGGGCGCCGGGTTTGGGCTTACGCCGGGGACCGATCGATTCATTCTGAAGATG
>DATMOQ010000079.1:0-5273 GCA_035568195.1 Gemmatimonadales bacterium | reverse complement strand
GTCGCGCCCGTGTCGCGGGGCGCAGCGCGCGACGATCTCGTCGCGCGTGAGCCACCCGGAGGGATCCGTTCTCAACGGGCGTGCGCCGGACGCTAGGGGCCGCCAGTAGGCGAGCAGGATGCGGAGGTCCACGAGCGGGTGGCGGTGCGCGCACGTCTGCCAGTCCAGGACGGCGACCAGGCGGCCCACGTCCGCCTCGTCGAGCATCACGCTGTCGAGCTTGAAGTGGCCGTGAATAATTGTGGGCCTCTCGGCATCGGGCGGCAAGTGGCGCCGCTCACGCCCCAGGGAAGGTGATCACGCCTCGGGCATTCTCTCCGTGCGCCATGTCCGCGAAGGCCTGATTCACTTCTTCCAGACCGTAGGTGCGGGTCACCAGCTGGTCGAGCTTGAGCTTGCCGGCGCGGTACATCGCGAGCAGTTGCGGCAGGTCGCGATGTACGCGGGCTCCGCCGTACCAGCAGCCGACGAGGCGCTTCTCCAGGACCGGAAGCATGAAGACGTTCAGCTCCACGGATTCCGTGCGTGGCCCGATCCCGATCACCACGCACGTACCACCCCGGCGCACGGCGGCGTAGGCCTGCTCGATCGTTTTCTTGCTGCCGATAGCCTCGAACGCGTAGTCCGCTCCCCGCCCCTCCGTCAGCCCCCTGATCGCCGCCGCCGCGTCTTCTTGGGAGCCGTCCACGACGTGAGTGGCTCCGAACGCGCGAGCCAGGTCGAGCTTGTGGGCGTGGACATCGACGGCAATGATGCGCTCGGCCCCGACGAGAGCGGCGCCCTGGATGGCGTTCAAACCCACGCCGCCCGCCCCGAAGACGGCAACGCGGCTGCCCGCCTTCACGTCGGCGGTGTGCCAGACGGCGCCCACTCCGGTCATCACCGAGCAACCAATCAGCGCGGCCTTCTCCAGCGGGGCGTCGGGCGGCAGCTTGACCGCCGCCCCCGCCGGCACCACCGCCCGCTCGGCCATGGCGCCTATGGCCGAGAAGGACTGGAGGTCCTGGCCGTTCTTGTGAAGGCGGCTCGTGCCGTCGGGCATTCGATGATGGGAGTTGATCTTCGCACCGAGGTCGCACAGGTGGGGCTGGCCTTCACGGCAATAGAAGCAGCTTCCGCACGGCGTCACCCACGAGAGCACCACGCGGTCGCCGGGCCGGACGTGGCTGACCGCCGCCCCGACCTCCTCGACCACTCCCGCCCCTTCGTGCCCCAGCACGCAGGGGAGGTTCATGGGCATCACGCCGGTCAGGACGGAGTAGTCGGAGTGACAAACTCCGCTGGCGGCGAGTCGAACGAGAATTTCGCCTTGCTGGGGACGGTCCAGCTCGATGTCCTCGACCTGAACCGGCTCGCCGCGGGTGCGACAGACGGCCGCCTTCACGATCTACCTCTTCTGGAGAGGTGCGCCAGACTGGGATCTGGGGCACAATTCTCCGACCGCGCGGTAAACAAGAAAAGGCATGCGGATCCAAGACAGACTCTACATCAACGGCGAGTGGGTTTCGTCCCGGGCCAGCGGGTTTCTCGAGGTCATCAACGCCTCCACGGAAGAGGTCATGGCCCGGGTCCCCGCGGGAGGCTCCGAAGACGTGGAGCGCGCCGCGGGGGCCGCGCGGCGTGCTTTCGAGGGGTGGGCGAGCACGTCCGTGGCGGAGCGTGCCCGGTATCTGCGCGGCCTGTCGGAGGGTCTCGCCGCACGGGCGGAGGAGATCGCGGGCACGATCACGGGCGAGGTGGGGATGCCTCTCCGCCTGTCGCGAACCATTCAAGCCGGCCTCCCGATCGCGGTGATGGCGAGCTATGCGGAGATGCTCACGAGCTTCTGCTTCGAGGAGCGCATCGGCAACTCGCTGGTGGTGCGGGAGCCGGTGGGGGTCGTGGGAGCCATCAGTCCCTGGAACTACCCGCTGCACCAGATCGTCGCCAAGGTGGCGCCCGCTCTCGCCGCCGGGTGCACGGTGGTCCTGAAACCCAGCGAGGTGGCGCCGCTCAGCGCGTTCCTGCTCGCGGAGGTCGTGGAGGCCGCGGGCCTGCCTCCGGGTGTCTTCAATCTGGTCTGCGGCACCGGAGCGGTCGTCGGCGAGATGCTGGCCGCCCATCCCGACGTGGACATGATCTCCTTCACGGGATCGACGCGCGCGGGCCGGCGGGTTTCGGAGATCGCCAGCCAGACGGTCAAGCGCGTGGCGCTGGAGCTAGGCGGGAAGTCGGCTTCGATCGTCCTCGAGGACGCCGATATGACGAAGGCGGTGCGGTCTACCGTGAGCTCGTGCTTCCTCAACTCGGGCCAGACATGCACCGCGCTCACCCGCCTGCTGGTGCCGCGGTCGCGCCAAGCCGAAGCGGTGAAGCTCGCGGCCGACATTGCGGGAGGATTCACCGTCGGCGATCCGTTCGGCGGAGAGGCCAAGCTGGGTCCACTCGTCTCCGCCACTCAGCGGGATCGAGTCCGAGAATACATCGGCCAGGGCATCCGGGAAGGCGCCGAGCTGCTGGTAGGCGGTCCGGAGGCGCCTCCCGGACTGGACAGGGGCTACTACGTTCGGCCCACCGTCTTCGACAGTGTCCAGCCGGACATGACCATCGCGCGCGAGGAGATCTTCGGCCCGGTGTTGTCGGTGCTGGCCTACGAGGATGAGGACGACGCGGTGCGGATCGCAAACGGTACGCGTTACGGCTTGGCGGGAGCGGTCTGGTCGGCGGACGGACGACGCGCCGAGTCGATCGCCCGCCGGCTGCGGGCCGGGCAGGTGGACATCAACGGGGGACGCTTCAACCCCATGGCCCCCTTCGGGGGATACAAGCAATCCGGCCACGGAAGGGAGCTCGGCCGATACGGGCTGGAGGCGTTCCTGGAGGTCAAGTCGCTCCAACTTTGACCCGGCGGCTCCGCCTCGCCCTCAGTCCGCCGCCCACCTCACGTCGAGGATGGCGGCGCCCACGGGCACGCCCCGCTGCTCGCCGGAGGGCTCGAGGCGCCACTCGACGGTCACGTCCCGCGCGCCCCCCGCGGTCAAGGGGACGACCACGAAGGGGACGGTCACCACGGCCCACCACTCGCCGATGCCGAGGGGCATGTCCCTGCGCACGACGCGGGCGCCGGCATCGCTGGCCGTGACGGTCAGGGGCGCGAAGTCGTAGAAGAGGTTGATCACCGTGTCGAAGCGACGGGTGAAGTTCTTCGGCGTGATCTGATTGAGCAAGCGCGCATACACGCCCTTCATCTGGGCCTCCACCGCCGCCTGCCCCATCCGGGACGTGAGCTCGTGGACGTCACGGCCCCGCGCCTCCGCCACCGCCATCACGATCCGCGGCATCGGCATCACGTCGTAGAACGCCGAGGCGAGGAAGGGCTGGCCCACGAACTCGCGCAGGCCCTCGCGCTCGAGGATGGGAATGAGCGCGCCCTGGCTCTTCTTCTCGTGGTAGGCCACCACGTCGGCGGTCTGGCGGTAGTACTCGCCCTTGATGTGGAACGGGCTCGCCCCCGGAGCATACGGGAGGCGCTGCTCGCAGTAAGCGAAGTGGAACCTCATGCCTGGCGTCACCCGGTCGAGGCGGATCGCGGGATCCCTCCGGTTGACCCTCGGGCGAGGCCAAGCGACCTGGGGATAACGGCGCCACCCTATCTCGGCCGCTGCGCCGCTGTCAAACTGCCGCGGGTGCACGCCCGGCGCCGGGTGTGCCTTGGCTTTGAACCTCGGAAGCGTCGGGCGAAGGAATCCGAAGACAATCGCCTGGACGGCGTTCATCCTCGGGGTTCATGACCGCGAGAGTACCTATGGTGGGCAGGCAATGGACAGCCGGTTGTGACGGTTTCGCCACTGTCCCAGAGATGCCCAAGCCCGTTGCACTTGCGTTCCGACCGGCGACTATTCAGGGATCTCCCAGTGTGTGACTCCGAACGGCCGCCTTCCGCCGCACGCGGGGTCGCCAGCGCGAACCTTGATTGGCGTCGAGAGGCCCTGGACTGGGCAGCAGCCGGTTGTGGCATGTTCACTCCTGCTGAGTTGTCCCCCTCTTGTCCCGATTCAGAAAATGGACGGCGGACTAGTAAGTGGCGACGACGCTCCAAACGCCGAATCCGGCTCGCGGCATACACCGATTCTAGGCGCTCAGGGAGGGGTCAGAGTGATTCTGGCGCATTGGGGATACCAGGGTGGTAAAATTGGTCATAGGCCCTTAGCTCAGTGGTAGAGCGCCTGCCTTTTAAGCAGGGTGTCGTGGGTTCGATCCCCACAGGGCCTACCAATCAAATCAATAAATTACAGTCCTAGGGTACTGCGGACCACTAACCGGGGTTGCGCCGGGGTTGCAGAAAGTCGCGGCATCGGCCCCCTAGGCGCAGCCGTGTGAAGGATCCAGGTTAGGGAAAGCCGCTCGGCCGAGCGGCCACAGGACGAGGTTTGAACCCCGTATCCTGAATCACCGTAGGGGTATACTCGCGACGTGGCACACAGCGTATTGATCACCGGCGGCTCCAGCGGAATTGGCCGTGCCCTCGTAGAGCGGTTCGCGCGAGAGGACTTCGAAGTCTGGTTCACCTATCGAACCGGAGAAGCGCGGGCACGTGATGTGATCGCTTCGCTGCCTGATCGGCGCGTACAAGCCTTTCATTTCGATCAGGGTGAACGAAGCAGCCACCAGGCGTTGCTCGCGGAGCTACCGCGCCATCCCGACATCGCGATCTTCAACGCCGGCCTCGGCAGCGCCACCGTCACCGCGTACGCTGCCGAAGCCCGGGCCGATGAGGACGAGGCCCTGATCCGAGTCAACGCGACTGGCGTGCTGTGGCTCGCACAGGCGGTCCTCCCCTCGATGCTCGACCGCGGCTTCGGCAAGCTCGTGTTCATCAGCTCGGTGCTCGGTGGGATCACGCAGTTCGCCGGCTTTCGCCTCGCCGATGGCATGGGCAAGGCGGCGGTGGCGTTCCTCGCCCGTCAGATGGCCGCCGAGCTCGCCCAGGCGCCGGTAGACGTCTTCGCGATCTGCCCGGGTGCGACGGAAACACCCATGCTCGAGGCCAGCACGCTCTCCGCGATGGCGCCCGACACGCGGCGAGCGTTTGTGGAGCGGCTACCGAAGCACCGGCTCGCTCAGCCCGCCGAGATCGCCGAGTTGGCTTGCTTCCTGTGCAGCTCGCAAAGCCGCATCCTTCACGGCGCGGTGCTCGATGCCTCGCTTGGCTTGGGAGTCCATCCCGGTCTCGTCACGGGATAGCCGTGGATTCAGACCTGCGCAAAGGCTGGACCCAGATCGTCACCAGTGAG
>DATMOQ010000078.1:0-2659 GCA_035568195.1 Gemmatimonadales bacterium | reverse complement strand
TCTCGAGTGGCGCCGGCTGCGACGCACCATCGGCTCGCAGCGGAAGGTCGCCGGGTACCTGGGGATCGCTGAGCGCACCGTCCGGGCCTTTGAGACGGAGGTCGACCCCCCGCGGTGGTACCGCGTGAGTCTCCGGGCCCTGGCGATCGAAGCGTCTTTAGGCCGGCTCCAGCCGGCCCAGGAGGCGCAGCAGGCGTAGGATCTCGAGGGGCGCCCCGACGGCAACGGGGCGGCCTGGAACCCACCCTCGAGCGCCGGTCCGGCCCTGACACGGGCCGGCGTCACGACCGCTCTTGACGGGCCGTTGGGCTGGCGGTACCGTAGGCGGACGTGACGGCCCTAGCCGGGGCCGGAAACGCAAGAAGGCCCGAGCTTGGGGCTCAGGCCTTCTAACCGGGGTGAGACGATTCGGGTTATCCACGCTATGGAGCCCTAGTCCCACGCCCCTTGCAGCGCCGGAGTGACCGCTAGCGGGAAAACCTCCGGGCTACTCCCAGGTCCTAGGTCCTGGGGCACCTTCAACCCCTGTCAGGAGGGGATCCAATGCACGGACAATATTTCACCCGCCGCATGAGCCCGCAAGTACTTGTGGCTCAGCAACTTCAACTTCGTATAAGAGATATCGCTTTAGAGAGACCCCCCCGCCTACGCAACAATAACCCCCCGAGTGTAACCCGAAAGCGCGCAAGCGCCTGCACGTCGACCCCGCACAAAAAGCGCACCGTTCGTGACCGGGTGGTGCGTGTAGTGAACACCCAGGCCCACGCCTAGGCGCGTTCACTATGGCACCGATCCGGCCGAACCTCCGGCCGATCGGACCGGAGTTCTCTCCCCGTGCAGCAGGGCGAGCTGTTTCCGTTCCTGTCGCTGGATACGCTGCGGGCGCATTGCCGGCGGCTCTACGCGAAGTGTCTCGGGGTGGCCCCGGACCTCGCGCCGGCCGACGTGATGCGCCTCCGCGGCGAGCTGGCGCTCGTCCACCTGGTCCTCGAGCGGCTGCTCCGGCTCGATACGGATCATCCCTCAGACGTCGACGCGCCAGCCCGACCCGAGTGCCTCCTCGCCGACTGTCGATCGCTCGAAGCGATCGTGGTCCGCTGGGGTCCGGTCCTGTCGCGTGGGGTGCTGCATCGGATCCTCGAGCACGTGGCCCAGGCGACGGCCGTCGTCGAGCAGCTCGAGCAACGCCGCTATTGGGATCCCATCGCCGCGATCCGGGCGGCGCTCCCCGTGGTCCGGATCCCCGACCCCCCGAGCTTCAGCCGGCCGCCGGCCTGGCGCCGGCGTTCGGGCGCCCGAACCGGGGGATAGGCCGATGACCGACCGCGTGGATCCCCCGCGGCGCCGGCGCGGCGAGTACCCGCCCGACGAGCCACCGGTCGAGCACGTGGCGAACGCGCTCGCCGCCCTGGTGGCCTACCGGCAAGCGAAGGGCAGCAATTACTGGGACAACATCGTCCGGGGCGACGTCGCGACGCTCCTGATCGGCGTGGAGGCCCGGCTCGAGCGCGCGCTCGATCAGCTCCGGAGCGCAGGTGCGCGGTGACCGGGCCCCGCGTGTGCCCCCGTCGGGGGTCCGGATCCTCCGCACCGCGCCGGCGGAGCTCCTGCCCGCCAGCGCCAAGCTGGTGTGGATCGAGGACTGGCAGCTCGACAAGAACGAGCAGGGGTCCTACCTCGGGACCGCGGCGATCGCCGTTCGGACCGGGCTCTCGCAGCGCCAGGTCCAGGATCTCCTCGCCCTGCTCGATCGCCTGGGCCTGTACGATCACGTGCAGGCCGCGGGCCGCGATCACCGCGTGCCCACCCTCCCCGACGAGTTCCTGGTGCAGCGCTGGATCCCCGACGAGGAGCTCGTCGGGTTCCGCGATCGCTTCGCCGCCTACCTACGGAGCCGGCTCAATGGCGCGGCCTAGGGGCGCGGTGGACCGCGCGTCGGGACGCGGTAGAGCGCGCGTTGGGGCGCGGTGGACCGCGCGTCGGGACGCGGTGGAGCGCGTCCGAAGGCGCGGTAAAGCGCGTGTTGAGGCGCGGTGGACCGCGCGTCGGGACGCGGTTAAGCGCGCCCCGGGGCGCGGTCTACCGCGTGGGGTGGGGGGGATGATAGGGGGGGAAGCCTCTGCCTCCATGAGCGTTAGCGAATTCCTGTCTCTGTTGACTCTCCGCTCGGAGATAAGCAAGGCAGGGAGTCAGAGGGTGAAGGAGGAGGCAGGTGAGGCAGGAGGGCGCGTGACCGCGCTGAGGCAGGGGGTCGGGGGGGTGTCCCGATGGACCTGACCCACCTCCGTCTACAACTCAAGCGCGTCAGCGAGCTCACCGTGGCCTGTCCAAGTTGTGGCGCTGCTCCGCGAGTTCGGTGCAGCACACCCCAGGGCCGCGACTGCGCTCCGCATCCGGAACGCCGGCGCGCCACCGTCCGCCATGCCGTCGAGCTGCAGCGCCTGATCGCCTGGGAAGAGAAGTGGGGCGCCGCCGATGAAGTTCGGGCGCCCGAACCCAAGGGCGTCCGATGACGACGCCGATCCCCGATCTCCGGACGCCCGATGCCGAGCGGCCGTGCCCCTTCTGCCCGGGCAAGGTGATGCTGTGGCGCGGGAACCCGGACGCCATCGGCCACTCCATGCCCCCCTGTGCGGAGTTCCTCAAGACGGAGCCCGAT
>DATMOQ010000077.1:0-6626 GCA_035568195.1 Gemmatimonadales bacterium | reverse complement strand
CTGGGTCCCGCGCTCCGCCCGTTCCGGGAGTTCCGCATCGCGGACGGCGCGGTGTGGGGTGTCGTGGCGGCGACCGCGATCTGGGTGGTGTCGGCGCGGATGCCGGCCCTCCGGATCACGGCGTTGAACGCCGAGCTGGTGCTGGGCGCGCTGTATCTCCTCCGTGGCGCGGCGGTGGTCGGGACCATGGCGGCAGTGGTGGCGATTCCGGCCTGGGTGCAGGCGATGGCGCTGGTCTCCGGCGTGCTCTTCGCCGCCGTGACCGCGCCGGGCCTCTGTCTCCTGGGTGTGAGCGATACCTGGTTGGAGTTCCGGCGCCGGCTCGAAAGCCGGCCGAACTGATCACGAGGACGGGCATGGAAATCATTCTGCGAGAAGACGTGCAGCATGTCGGCAAAGCCGGCGAGGTTGTGAAGGTCAAGGACGGCTACGCCCGCAACTACCTCCTGCCCAAGGGCCTGGCGTACCCGGCCACCGAAGGCAACAAGAAGAAGATCACGTTCGAAGCCGCGCGCATCGCGCGGGAGCGCTCCGCGGAGAAGGACGCCGCGCAGGTGGTGGCCGACCGGCTCGCACAGGTGCAGCTGACCTTCGCCGTGAAGGTGGGCGAAGAGGACAAGCTGTACGGGTCCATCACCGCCGCCGACATCCAGCGCCGGCTCGCTGAAGCGGGCCACGACGTCGACAAACGGCAGATCGACCTGCCCGAGCCGATCCGCGCCCTGGGTGAGTTCAAAGTCGGGGTGAAGGTGCACGCCGAAATCCGACCCGAAGTGCAGGTGACGGTGGTCAAGGAGTAAGGCCGCACCCGTGCCGGCCGGGATCAGCTACGTCGACGGACCCCGCCTGACGCGGTCGCTCCTGGCCGCGGGGGACTGGGTCGCGGCGGGGCGGGACGAGCTGAACCGGATGAACGTGTTTCCGGTCCCCGACGGCGACACCGGCACCAACATGTGGCTCACCCTCCGCGAGGTGGCGCAGGCCCTTCGCGCCCTGGGCGACGCCCCCCTTCCCCAGGTCACCGAAGCGATGGCCCAGGCGAGTATCCGCGGCGCCCGCGGCAACTCCGGCATGATGCTGTCCCAGTTTCTGCTCGGGCTCCGGGATGGTCTGGGGGACCGCGGCACCGCCACCGCCCGTGATCTGGCCCGCGCCATCCGGATGGGCTTCGAGCGGCTCAACGGCGCGCTCGACGACCCCGTCGAGGGCACCATCCTCACCGTGGCCCGCGACGCCGCCGAAGAGGCCGACGCCGCGGCCGACGAACGCGATCTCAAGGTCTTCATGCGACGGCTGGTGACCCGGGCCGAGCGCTCCCTGCAGCGGACGCCCGAGCTCCTGGCCGCCCTCAAGTCCGCCGGCGTGGTGGATGCCGGCGCGAAGGGATTCGTCCGCCTGCTGGACGGCGTGAAGCGCCTTATAGAAGAAGGAGGACAGGCTCAGGGCGCCGTGGACCGCGACCTGGTGAACGTGGCGGCCACCACCGACGTCGCCTCCGACCGGGATTTCCGGTTCTGCACCGAGGTGATGGTTCGCGGCGCGGCGCTGCCTCCGCCGGACCGCGTGCGCGCCGCCCTCCGGGAGCTCGGGGGCTCCATCGTGGTCCTCGAATCGGGAGACCTGCTCAAGGCCCACGTCCACACCGACACGCCCGACGCCGTGTTCGCGCTGGGGCGCGGGTGGGGCACGGTCGAGTACACCAAGGCCGAGGACATGCGGGCGCAGCACGCCGCCCTCGTGAACAAGCGGCCGGTGGCGTTCGTCGCCGACACCGCCTGCGATCTGCCCGACTCCGCCGTATTCGAACAGCAGATCGGCCTGGTCCCGCTCCAGGTGGTGGTGGGCGATCGCGTCTACCGGGACCGGCTCGAGCTCTCGGCCGCCGAGTTCATCACCCGGCTCCACACCGGGCAGGCGGCCACCACCTCCCAGCCCACCCGTCAGGCGTTCGTTGAAGTGTATCGCGACGCGCTGCGGGTCGCGGAGAAGCTCGTAGTCGTGACGGTTTCGAAACCCCTTTCGGGGACCTACGCGAACGCGGAAGCCGCGGCGAAGGAAGTGGCGCCGGATCGGATCGCCCTGGTCGACTCCCGCAGCGCGTCCCTGGGCGAGGGTCTGCTGGTGCTCCGCGGGCTCGAGCTGGCAGCCGAGGGAATGGCGCCGGAGGAGATCGCGCGCGAGCTGGTCAGAGTCCGGACTCAATCTTCCGGCTTCTTCATCGTAGATAACCTCGAGCGCCTGATCCGCTCCGGCCGTATCTCGCGGGTGGCGGGATGGCTGGGCACCCGGCTCAAGGTGAAGCCCATCATGACCTTCTCACCCGAAGGCCTGGTAGATCCGGCGGGCCGGGCGCGCGGCCGGGAGGCGGGACGCGCCAAGGTGCTGGCGCTGCTGGACCGGGCCCTGGCCGGCAAGCCGAAGTTCCTGCGTCTGGGCGTCGTTCACGCGGACATTCCCCATTTCGCGGAGACCCTTCGTCAGGAACTGGTGCGCCGGTACCAGCCCAAGGAGGCGCTGCTCAGTCCGATCACGCCCGTGCTCGCCGCCCACACCGGAATCGGCGCGTGGGGCGTGTTCTATCAGATCGAGGACGGAACAAACGCGGCCGGAAGGCGCTATGACTAGCGGTCCGCGGCGTTCCCGCGGGAAACCGCCCGCGGCGCTGGACGGCCTCCGGCCGATTCTGGCGGGGCTGTCGGCCCGCAAGGCGGTGGACGTGGTGGTGCTGGATCTGCGGGGGCTGTCGGAGGCCACGGATTATTTCGTGATCGCGTCGGGGACGTCCGACGCGCATGTGCGCGGGATGGCGGATCACCTGATGTCGCTCAGCACCGGAGCGGCCCGTCCCCACCACGTGGAAGGACTGACGCAGGGCCGGTGGGTGTTGCTCGACTACGTGGATTTCGTCGTGCACCTCTTCCACCCCGAGCTGCGCGACTTTTATCAGCTGGAACGTTTGTGGGGTG
This sequence comes from Gemmatimonadales bacterium, assembly GCA_035568195.1. GTDB lineage: Bacteria > Gemmatimonadota > Gemmatimonadetes > Gemmatimonadales > GWC2-71-9 > 40CM-2-70-7. The sequence goes on along the minus strand of DATMOQ010000077.1, from coordinate 3,660 downwards.
AGGCGCCGGTGGTCGCGGTAGGCGAGTAGGTGGCTCGAGACGGGGGTGGTATGAAGGCGACGAAGTTCTTTCTGGCGGTCCTGGCGGTCGGCGCCCTGAGCTCGACGGCGTCGGCGCAATACTTCGGTCAGAATAAAGTGCAGTACCGCTCCTTCGACTGGCAGATCATCCAGACCGAGCACTTCGACGTCTACTTCTACCCGGTGGAGCGGGAGGCCGCGCTCGACGTGGCCCGCATCGCCGAGCGGTCGTACGCGCGCCTGTCGCGGATCCTGCATCACAACTTCATCGAGCGGAAACCGATCCTCCTCTACGCCTCCTACAGCGAGTTTCAGGAGACCAACGCGCTGGGCGGCGAAAGCCCGGGGGAAGGCACCGAGGGCGTCACCGAGTTCTTCAAGCACCGGATGGTGATCCCGTTCACCGGATCGTACGAAGCGATGGAGCACGTCATCCAGCACGAGATGACCCACCAGTTCCAGTACGACGTGTACAGCCACGGGCACCCGGGCGCCGGGATTCAGACCATGATCGCCGTGAATCCCCCGGGCTGGTTCATGGAAGGCATGTCCGAGTACCTGTCGCTCGGCCCGCTCGATCCGGCGACGGCGATGGCGCTCCGGGACGCGGCCCTCCAGGGCCACCTGCCCACCATCGACGACATGACCAACGACCCGAACATCTTCCCGTACTTCTACGGGCACGCGCTGTTCGCGTACATCGGCCAGCGCTGGGGCGACGAGGTGGTCGGCGAGATCCTGCAGGCCTCGGCCGGCGCGGGTATCGAGGGCGCGTTCAAGCGGGCGCTCGGGATCTCCCTCGACGAGCTGTCCAAGGACTGGCGCGACGCGGTCCAGGCGACGTTCCTGCCGGAGATCTCCAATCACTACCCCGCCCGGCGCATCGCCGAGCCGCTTCTGAACGAGAAGCGCAGCGGCGGTCCGGTGCATCTGACCCCCGCCATCTCCCCGGATGGCAAGCTGATCACGTATTTCGGGGTCAACGAGTTCTTCATCGATCTGTACCTGGCCGACGCCGAAACCGGGAAGACCTTGCGCCGGCTGGTGAAGTCGACGACCTCGAGCAACTACGAAAGCCTGCGCTTCATTTACTCATCCGGAGAGTTCTCGCCCGACGGGCAGTACTTCGCCATCGCGGTGAAGCACAAAGATCGTGATGATCTGGTCATCTTCGACATCAAGCGCAACAAGGAGGCCGCCCGCCTCCGGATTCCGTTGAACGGCGTGAACAACCCCACGTGGTCCCCCGACGGCAATCAGATTGCCTTCACCGGGTATGACGGCGGGTTGGCCGACCTGTTCGTGATCAATCGGGACGGCTCGAACCTCCGCCGCCTGACGCACGACAAATACGCGGACCTGCTGCCCGCCTGGTCCCCCGACGGCAAGACCATCGCCTTTTCGACGGACCGTGGCCCCGGCACCGACTTTACCACGCTCTCCACCGGGAATTTCCGGATCGCGCTCTACCATATGGATTCCGGCCAGATCGAGGTCCTGGACCATATGGAATACGGACGGAACGTGAATCCGGTCTGGGCGCCCGACGGCCGGGGCCTGGCGTTCGTCTCCGACCGCACCGGGATTCCCAACGTCTTCCTGTACGACATGGGTGACCGGCAGGTCTATCAGCTCACCGACGTCTTCACCGGCGTCACCGGCATCACGCCCATCTCGCCCGCCCTCTCCTGGGCCCGGGAGACGGACCGTCTGGCGTTCTCCTACTATGATGACGGCAGCTATGACGTGTATGCCATCGACAATCCGCGCTCGCTGCGCGGGCGTCCGTATCAGGACAAGCCCGCCCCGGCGCTGGTCTATGCCCAGACCCGGCCGCGGTACGAGATGGCGGGGATGCCGAACGACACGACCCGGGGAGGCGTGACCCCGACCTCGGACACCGGCTCCGCCGCCACGCCGTCCGCGTCGGTCTATCGGGCCCCCTCGGGCCTCCGGCCGTCCGGCGCCCAGCCCGCCGAGACCACCAAGGTTTCCGCGCCGGTGTCCGTAAAGAGCCTGCTCGACTCGAACACCCTGGCGCTGCCCGATACCGCCGAGTTCTCGGTCAAGCCGTACCGCGTACGCTTCACCCCCGACTACGTCGCCCGGCCCACGCTCGGGTATGAGCGCGACAACTTCGGACGCGGGTTCTTCGGCGGCACCGCGGTGTCCCTGTCCGACATGCTGGGCGACCGGACCATGGTGTTTTCGGGGGCGGTGAACGGCCGGCTGGCGGAAGCGCAGATCCTGGCGGCCTACATCAACCAGGTGCACCGGACCAACTGGGCGGTGGGGTTCACGCAGGATCCCTACTATTTCTACGAGCCGTCCACCGTGACGGAAGACACGATTCACGGCACCGTCAGCCTCAACAACAACATCCGGCGCTTCGTCATTCGTGACCTGTTCGGAACGGCGTCCTACCCCTTCAGCCAGTTCAGCCGGGCCGAGTTCTCGCTGCACACGGTGGCCATTTCGGACGCGACCCTGCAGATCCAGGACGTCTACGACCAGGTGGGCGATATTCTGGCGGAGAACGTCAACACCATCGGCGGCGTGACCACGGCCTACGCGCAGCCCAGTGCCGCCCTGGTCCACGACAACACGCTGTTCGGCTGGGTCGGCCCCTTCCAGGGCACCCGCTGGCGGCTGGAAGTGGCCCCGGCCCTCGGCAGCTGGCAGTTCACGGCGCTCACGGCCGACTATCGCCGCTACCTGTTCTTCCGCCCGTTCACGCTGGCCTTCCGCGGACTCTTCTTCGGCCGCATGGGCCGCGATGGCGACCGGTTCCCCAGCTTCCTGGGCTCGACCGAGCTGATCCGGGGCTACACCGCGGGCTCGTTCCAGAGCAACGAGTGCGTGGCGCAGGTCACCTCATCGTCGTCGACCGGGTGCGCCGAGCTCGACCAGCTGATCGGATCGAACTTCGGCGTCGCGAACGTGGAGCTCCGCTTCCCGCTCACCCGCGCGCTGGTGCTCGGCGTGCTGCCGGTCGGATTCCCGCCGCTCGAGGGCGCGTTTTTCTACGACGCGGGTGTGGCGTTCAACAGTTTCTCTCAGCTGCACTGGACCCGCACGGCCAGCGAGAGCCCCGACGATTTCCGCATTCCGTTACGGAGCTACGGCTTCGGAATCCGGGCCAACATGTTCGGGATCGTGATCCTCCGGCTCGATTACACCAAGCCGCTGAACCGACCGCTCAATTCCCGGGCGTACTGGACCCTGTCCCTCGGTCCGACGTTCTAACTCCGCTCGGCTGAACCACTTGCCCCGGCCTCGCCGACTTCCTATTTTGTCGGCGAGGCCATTTGTTCACCCGCCCCGCGTGTCTCATCCTGGCAAGCGTGGTGTTGGGGAGTTGCCACTCCCGGACACCGGCAGCCGCATCCTCGCAAACCAAAGAGCAGCAGCCACTTAAGCCGTCGCCCCGCGCCGAGGGACGATCGGCGGCCGTCCTGGTCCGCATTTCCGCCAAGGGCGGCCCCCCCAGGCTCTACCGCCTTCCCAACCTGACCGAGCTCCCGGGAACGCTGCGTGGGCGCCTTCCGGCCGTCGACCGGATTGTCGGGGCCGACGACGACGATGGGCTGCTGTTCCTCCACTCGGTCAAGGGCGAGGTCCTGGCCTACGACCTCCAGAG
>DATMOQ010000076.1:0-2138 GCA_035568195.1 Gemmatimonadales bacterium | reverse complement strand
GGTGGCTCCATCGCCGCTTGCGAGGCGTTCTCGCCACTGATTTAGAGGGACCCCCGGACGCGGTGTTCCCCGTTGAAATCAGAAGAGCCGGATACAGAGCGTTGTGCAGCTACCGGAGCAGCACATCGAAGAGCCAGATCTCGAGAGCGGAAGACGGGATTCGAACCCGCGACCCTCACCTTGGCAAGGTGATGGATTGGGTCCGTCGGGTCGTGGCCAGTCCCCTCGCTTGCTGTTCCGTCCACCTAGTTTCCACCTCGTCCTCCGAATCCGCCCCTGTAGTAGAGCGCTTTACTATCCGTTGCGAACGCCTTGAGCGACGATTTCCGAAAAGGTCACGCACCCCCGAACTGACCACATTCCGGCGTAACCCGGACTCCCGCGTGGGAACGCTTAAGCGAAGGTCAACGACCGGGCATTTTCCACCATGATCTTGCGCTGGTCGTCCAGGGAGAACGACGCCACATTGGCGAAGAAGTCGCGTGGCTGCGAAAAGCCTTCGGCGTGCGGCCAGTCCGAGCCGAACAGGATCCGCTCGACCGGCAGGTGTCGCGCCAGGTCTTCGACGTTGTCCTCGACGAATGGCGCCACCCAGCAGTGGTCGATGAACTGCTCGACCGGATCCGAGGCGAACATGCCGGGGTTCTGACCGCCCAGCATGTGGAGCGAATGGAGGCACCGTGGAACCCAGTCCGCCCCGTTCTCGATGTAGGCGACTTTGATGGCGGGAAACCGCTCGAACAGCCTGTGTGCCACCAGCACGGTGGCGAAGTCCCCGATCAGCCGGTGCTTCATGAGTTGGGCCACCAGGGAGGCGGACTGGACCGCCGCCGCGTCTGGACGGCGATCGCCTTCAGGTGCAGCTTCCAGGCCCCACGTCCGGGCGATGTCTCCAGCGACATCGGTGTAGCCGTCCTCAAATCCGGCATGCGTGGTCACGACAATGCCGGATTCTTGGACCCGGGCCCAAAAGGCGTCGAAGGCCGGATGGGCGGGGGAGCGGAACCCCTCACGGCTGAAAACCGGTCCGTTGCGGATCGTGATGATGCGGGCGCCGCGATCGAGGCACCACTCGAGTTCGTTGACGGCACGGTCGAGGTCCGAGAGAGTCAGGAACGGGGCGGCGAAGATGCGGTCCTGATAGGCGAATCCCCAGTCGTCGTCGAGCCAGCGGTTGAACGCCCGGAGCACCTCGATCGACGCCTCGATGTCGGGCTGCATCGGGCCCTCCATGCAGACGCCCTGCGACGGGAACAACCACGCCGCTTCGACGCCCTGAGCATCCATGCAGGCGAGTCGGGCGTCGCGGTTGAACCATTCGGGATGCGCGGCGGGGTCCTCGCAAGCGAGCTCGTTCCCGACCCGCTCCTTGCTGCTCTTCCCCGCGAAGTAGTCGTAAAGCGCGCCGGGTCTCGGGCGCGGGTGGGCGTCGCCGGGACCCGGGATGATCGGGTGGGCCCGTTCCCCGAAGAAGTAGTGGGGCTTGCCGTTGACCTCCTTCAGGACGACACCCCGATCGGCGAACGCAGGGTCGCGGTATCGGGTGAAGGAGTCGGTGACCTCCCAATAATGGTTGTCGGCGTCGAAGACCTTCCCGATCTCAGATTCGGCGGTAGGCATGGCTCCCTCCTCAATCGGTGCCGTGGCGCAGCAGCTTGCCGGGGGTGGCGTCTGTGCATTCGCCGTCCACGAACGTGGTCACACCATTCACGATGACGCGGTCGTAGCCGATCGCCTTTTGGATCAGGCGCCATTCCCCGGCCGGATAGTCCCACACGCGTTCCTGCGGCGTGCTGTCGACGGTCTCGGGGTCATAGACGACGACGTCGGCCGGCGCTCCCTCGGCCAGGAACCCGCGGCCCTTCAGGCCGGCGGCGACGGCCGGGTAGTACGAGAGCCGCCAGTGAGCCTCCTCCAGCGACATGATCTCGTGCTCGCGCACCCAGTAGCCGAGCATTTCGGTGGGATAGCGCGCCGTGGTCACGAACTTAGTGTGGGCGCCGCCATCGCTCACGCCCGGCAACGCGACTGGCGACGTGGCGATCTCCTTCATGGCCTCGGGCGGCGTCACGAGCATCGGCGTCGCGAAACCGACCCGCAGCTGGCCGGCCACTGCCACGTCCAAGAATGCGTCGATC
>DATMOQ010000075.1:0-12421 GCA_035568195.1 Gemmatimonadales bacterium | reverse complement strand
GCGAGCGGTGGCCCCCAATCCCACGCCTTCCGTGACCGGCCCGCGGACCCCGGGGCCGTCGTCCTCCACTTGGAGCAACAATCGTCCGTTCTCCCGACACGCCCGAACGAGTATCGACGCCTTCGCCCCCGGCCCGGGATCGCCGTGCCGGATGGCGTTCTCGACGAGCGGTTGCAGCACGAGGGGGGGCACGCGGGCGTTCCGGAGGGCCCCATCGACCTCCACCCGCACGGTCAGTCGCTCGGCGAAGCGCGCCCGCATGATGGCGAGATAGAGCTCGAGGGTCTCGATCTCTTCCGAGAGCGCCACTTCAGTGCCCGCCGGGCGCGTGAGGGTGTGGCGGAGGAGATCGGCGAGGCGGGTCACCAGCGTATCCGCCAGGGCCACATCCTCGTACATCACGGACGAAATGGTGTTCAGGGCATTGAAGAGGAAATGAGGACGGAGCTGTCCCTCCAGGGCCTCCAGGCGGACGCGGGTCAGCTCCGATTCCACGTGGGCGAGCCGTAGCTCGCGGTCCCGGGCCTCACGATACCTCGCGAAAATCGTCACCAGGGTCATCACGAACGCATAAATCACGACGTCCGTGGGGAGCTCCATGAGGTACCGCATGGGCATCCGGCCGTAGGCGTAGGCACCCATGCCGAGAAGGGGGAAGAGGGCGCTGCGCGTGGCCCAGTTCCAGGACGTGTGGAGGGCGGAGAAAGTCAGGAGCAGGCCGATGTGGGCCAAGACCCCTTTGTGGCGCTTGATGGCGGCGAGGGGCAGGAGGAGTGTGACACCCGCGCCGATCGAAGCCGTCAGCTCCTCGGTGAGCTTGATGCCGACTGGCTCCGTCCGCCCCCGGGCCAGGACGTCGAGGTAGTAATGCGCGAACATGAGCAGCCCCAGGGCGACGAACGACGCCATCCAGAGCAACCCGGCCCGCGTCCGGCTCGACATGCAGCGAAGCTACCGCGGCGGGCGGCGGAACACGAACGCCGCCTGCTGATGGCCGTCGGAGGCACAGGGTCCATCGAACGATCCCGTGCCCTCGAGCAAGGTCCCGGCGTTCCACAGCTCGAGATCGATCTTGAACGTGGCGGTGCAGTTGTGCTTCGGAGCGTAGAAGATGGGGAACGAGAGCGTCACGCCCCGGCCATCGCGACGGGCCTGGACCGGTCCGGTGACCTGCACCGAGTCGAGCTGGACCGCGGCCCGCACCGAGTCCCCCGCGCCGTCGATCTTGACCTTCATGTCGAACCGGGCGTCTCCGATATGCATTTCACCGGCCCAGTCGCCGTCGAGGGTCCCGGCGGTGGTGTCCGGCACCGGGGCCCCCGGGCCGGGAAGCGTATAGGCGATGACGTAGTCGCCCATGGTGGTATGCAGACGGTCATGTCCGCCGGCGGCGATCACGATGTATTGGCGGCCGTCCGCCTCATAGGTCATGGGCAGGGCGTGGGCGGCCGCGGGGAGGTGAATGCCCCACAGCACGTTGCCGGTTTCGATGTCGATCGCCCGCAGGTGCTCGTCGAAGGTCCCCGCGATGAACACCAGCCCGCCACCGGTGATCAACGCGCCCCCCAGCTGGACGGAGCCCAGGGACTTCGCATTCGGCAGTGCGGCCATCTGCGGCATCGAGCCCAGAGGGACCTGCCATTTCACGGTGCCGGCGTTCAAGTCGACCGCCGTGAGCGCGCCCCAGGGCGGCGGCGTGCAGAGGCCGAGGTCCCCGCGGCTCATGGCGTAGGGCGTGCCTACTTGCCGTCCATACTCGAGGTCGGGATGTGCCATATACGCCGCACGCAGGCTGTCGCGGGGGATCAGCTGGACCACCGTGGCGAGACGGTTGGTCGGAGCGATCAGGATTCCCCGCGCCTCGTCCACGGAGACTCCCGACCAGTTCATCCCCCCGATGTTTCCGGGCCAGATGATGGTTCCCCGCAGTGACGGCGGCGTGAAGGTCCCCTGGAAGCGAAGGCCGGCGATCCGGGCCCGGCAGGCCGCGCGCATCGAGTCGGTCGCCCCGAACGCGTCCGCCGCCGAGAGAGTTTCGGGCGCGAGCCGAAAGGCTGGGAGCGGGAAGGGCTGCGTGCGAGACGTGACTTCTCCGGGGACGTCGCTCGCGGGCACCGGACGCTCCTCCACGGGGAAGAGGGGAGCTCCCGTGCGCCGGTCGAGAATGAAGAGGTGGCCCATCTTGGTAGCGACCGCGACGGCGGGAATGGACGCGCCTCCCCGTCGCAGCGTGAAGAGCGTGGGCTGAGCCGGAACGTCGTAATCCCACACGTCATGGTGCACCACCTGGAACGCCCAGACCACCCTGCCCGTGGATGCCCGCAACGCGACGACGGAGTTCGCGTACCGGTTGTCTCCGAGGCGCTCGCCACCGAAGAAATCGGGGGACGCGCTGCCTACCGGAACGAACACCAGGTCCCGGGCCACGTCCACCGAGAAAACGCTCCACGCGTTTGCGGCACCGGCGTTGAGGGCCGCCGGCAGAGGGTTGAAGCTCCAGCGGAGCGCCCCGGTCCGCGCGTCGAAGGCGCGAACGACGCCGTCCGGCGCGTCGGTGCGGTGGTTGTCGGCCACGCTCGAACCCACGATCACGAGGTTTCCGACCACCGTGGGTGGGGAGGTGACACCGTATTCCCAGTCGTAGGCGGGGCGGTGTTTCAGCCCTGCGGTGAGGTCGATCGTGCCGTGGGCGCCGAAATCTTCACAGGGGTTGCCGGTCCGTGCGTCGAGCGCGATCAGCCGTGCGTTCACCGTGGCCACGAAAATCCGATGCCCGCAACGGTCCCCGGATTTCCCGCCCGTCCACGCCGCCACACCGCGGTTAGCGAAGTCGCCGTAGTCGTCGTAGCCGAAGCGAACCGGTCCGTTGAACTTCCAACGCACTGCGCCAGTCGCGGGATCGAGCGCCACCACGCTGCCGAGCGGGGTCGACACGTAAAGTGTGCCGTCCACGAGAATCGGCGTCGCCTCGAAGCGCCCGCGGTCGGTCAAGTAGTCCCCCGTCCGCATGATCCACGCCGGGCGCAGGTCCGCCACGTTGCCACGATTGATTTCAGTCAGGGGAGAGAACCGACTCCCACCCGGATCGCCTCCATAGGTGGGCCACGACGAAGGCGTCTGGAGGGCCAGCAGGAGAGTCAGGAGCACGGACCGGTCCGGGATGGGGTCGAGGGGAACAATCGCTCGCGGTCCGGCCGGCGCCAACGAACCCGGGACGAAAGGGACTCAGGAGGGACGAAGGGGAGGCGTTCCTCTCTCCGCCCGCGCGACCAGCGCGATTCCGCCGCGCACGTTCTGGTGCACGTCCACCGCCACCCATTTCGGCGCAACCGCGTACACCACGTCATCCGCGATACGTGCTGCGAGACTCTCGCAGAAACTGCCGACATCGCGGAAGCTCCACAGGTAATACTTCAGCGCCTTCGACTCGAGACAGCGTTCGGCCGGCACGTAGGTGATGGTCACGGTGCCGAAGTCGGGCTGGCCCGTCTTGGGACAGATGGAAGTGAACTCCATCGCCTGCAGCGTGACCTCCTGCACGTTCGGAGCGGGAAACGCCTCGGCGCGCAGGACGTCTCTCGCCTGATCGGGATTCTGGGGCCTCGGCAGGGGGCCGGAGGCGGGCAGCTTATCGGGCATCGAGTTCCTCCAGGCACGAAACTGAACCGCCAATGCGATATTCCTCAACCATGCCGAAAGCCGTCGTTCTGCTGTCCGGCGGAATGGACTCCGCCACCACGCTCGCGATTGCCCGGAGCGAGGGCTTCGAATGCCTGGCCCTGTCGTTCGCCTACGGCCAGCGGCACGCGCTCGAGCTCGAGGCGGCGCGGGCCCTGGCCCGGCGCTTCGGGGCCCGGCAGGAGACCGTCACCATCGACCTGCGGGCCATGGGGGGCTCCGCCCTCACCGCCGATATTGCGGTGCCTAAAGACCGCTCCCTCCAGGACATGGGGAAGGACGTCCCCGTCACCTACGTCCCGGCGCGGAACACCATCTTCCTGTCGTTCGCCCTGGGGTGGGCGGAGGTGACGGGCGCCCGGGACATCTTTCTCGGCGTGAATGCCCTCGACTACTCGGGCTACCCCGACTGCCGGCCCGAATACATCGCCGCCTTCCAACGGATGGCCAACCTGGGCACCAGGGCCGGGGCCGGCGGTCAGGGGTTTACGGTACACACGCCCTTGATCGCCCTGACCAAGAAGGAAATCATCGCCCGGGGCCTCGAGCTGGGCGTGGACTTCGGCATGACCGTGAGCTGCTACGATCCCGCTCCGGGCCCGGTGGCCTGCGGACACTGTGACGCCTGTCTCTTGCGGCTGAAAGCCTTTGCGGAGGTCGGGACGAAAGACCCGGCGACGTACCGATGAGCTATGCGGTGAAGGAGATCTACTACACGCTGCAGGGCGAAGGCGCCAACACCGGCCGGCCCGCGGTGTTTCTCCGCTTTGCGGGTTGCAACCTGTGGACCGGGCGGGAGAAGGACCGGAAGAACGCGGTCTGCCGGTTCTGCGACACGGAGTTCGTAGGTACCGACGGCCCCGGCGGGGACACCTTCGCGGATGCGGAGGCCCTGGCCGCGGCCGTGACCGCCGCCTGGGAGGGCGAAGCGACCTCGAAGCTCGTCGTGTGCACCGGAGGCGAGCCGCTCCTGCAGCTCGACGAGCCCGCCATCGAGGCGCTGCATCGGGCGCGCTTCACGGTGGCGGTGGAGACCAACGGGACTCAGCCCGTTCCGCGCGGCCTCGACTGGGTCTGCGTCAGCCCCAAGGCCGAGGCGCCGCTGGTGGTCACCGGGGGGGACGAGCTGAAGCTGGTGTATCCGCAGGAAGGCGGAGACCCCGGCCGTTATGACGATCTCGCGTTCACGCACTTCTATCTGCAGCCCATGGACGGACCCGATCGCGAGCGCAACACGAAGCTGGCCCTGGCGTATTGCCTCGCGCACCCGCGCTGGCGGCTCTCCCTGCAGACTCACAAGTATCTGGGGATACCCTGACGGTGGAGATCTTCAAGGAGTTCACATTCGAGGCGGCGCACCATCTGCCCAACGTGGCGGCCGACCACCCCTGCGCGCGGGTGCACGGACACTCGTTCACGTTGCGCGTGTGCGTGCGGGGCCCCGTCGATCCGAAGGCCGGCTGGGTGGTGGATTTCGCGGACCTCATCGCGGCCGGGACTCCGATCGTCCGCGAGCTCGATCACCACGATCTGAATGGGATCCCTGGGCTCGAGAACCCCACCACCGAGCTCCTGGCGCGCTGGATCTGGAAGCGGCTCAAGCCGAGGCTCGCCGGTCTCTCGCGCATCGAGATCCGGGAAACAGCTACGACGGGCTGCGTGTACGACGGAGTGGACGGCTAGGCAGGCCGAGCCGTGGCCATCTCGGCGATGGGGATGGTGCCCACCGCGACGTTCTGCCCGGTGACGATGCGGCGGTGATAATCGATCTGGCCCAGGTGATAGGTCAGGTGCGTGACGAGATGGAGCAGGGTGTCACCGATGGTCAGCTGCTGCCCCCCGATGGGCTGTCCAAAGGGTTTCCCGAGATCCGCCTCGGTGATCTGCCCCAGTCCCTTCTGCATGGCCGCGAAGGCCGCCTCGATTTCCGTGAGGACCTCGGCGCGCGGCACGTCACGCCGGCTGAACTCCGCATCGCGGTCCCGGATGTACCCGTTCGATCCCAGCACCGCCCCGATGAAGTACCGGACGTTGCCGGCGAGGTGTAAGGCCAGGTTTCCGCCCGAGTTGCTGATCCCGGGGGGCGTTTTCCAGAGGTCCCGTTCGTTGGGATAAGCGGCGATTTCGCGTTTCAGGGACTTGAGGTCGCGGGCGAAGGCGGCGGCGATCCAGGCGGTCTTCATCCTGAAAACCTACCACCCCCTGCTTCAGGCCGTTAGCGCCGACAAATCCTTCTGGAGTGTGGCCAGATCGAAACGGTTCGGCGCCAGGTCGCTGTCCTGGTTGATCCAATCTTTCGACAGCACCGCGTACGCCTCGTCGCAGTAGGCGTCCCAGAACGTCCACGTCATCCGCTTCAGCTCGCCCCACGTCACGCAGGTCAATCCGCGTTCGTCGTACGCCACGATGGGGACGGCGTGTCCGCCCCAGGATCCCGGCGCCCCGGCGCCGGTGGGCCCACCGGGCGGCACCGACCAGATGGCCTGCGTCTGCGCGCTCTGGGGGAGCGCCAGCCCGATGTAGCAGTTTCCGAAGAGCAGCACCGCGTCCATCGCCTGGACGTGGTTCTTCGGCTCGAGCGCGACGTAGGCCATGATCTTGCGCTGTGCGATCCCGTGATGCCGCCAGTAGTTCAGGACGTCGAGCTCCACGGCGCCGTTGTCGTTCGCGCCCGTGCGCGGGTTGTAGCCCGAGACCGCCGAGTACGCGGCGATGATCGCTTTGTCGTTCGGTGTCACGGCGCGCCCGGCATACGTGGTCCACTGCTCGATCATGTGACCGGCCGCCGCGCAGGTGCAGTCGCCGATCCGGTCGTTCGCCATCATGGGCCAGTCCGCCACGCGGGAGGCCCAGTTCTCCGAGGCCGGCGGCGGGGGCAGCGCGTCGCCCCTGAAGTAAGTCGCGAAGAGCAGGGTGCGGGGGTCGTGACGCGGAGCCTGCTTGCCGAGCTTCATCCGATTGTGATCGCGGCGCATGGTTCATTCTTTACCCCGGCAGCGAGTGCGGTCAGGCCGGTTTTGCGACACCGAAGGGCGGGTTTGCGACAGGGTTCCGCGGGGCTGTCGCAAAAACGACCCTTCGCTGCCGCAAAAGCGCCCCTGACAAATCGAGCAGCGGCGGCATATCCTGGCTTCACGTTCCACAACGGGATGCTTCCGATGCGCCGAGTACTGGTGGTCCTCTTCATCTGTTGTCCCTTGCCGGCCCCGGCTCAGAAGCCGGTGGTAGTCCGGACTCCATCGGGCCAGCTCGTGCTCCACGCGGGCCAGACCGCCGCGTTCCGGGCGGCTCCCTCGGCGGCCCCGCGCACGGCGCTCCGGATGGCGTCGGTCGACTCGAAAGGCGCGCTCCGCATCGCGGCGCTGGCCTTTGCTCCCGACGGCGGTGGGCTGCGGTACGATCCGGTCACCGACGACTTCCGCGGCACCCTCGAGGTGTGGCTGGAGGATCAGGAGCACGCGGGGTTGGGGTACCCGCTGCCGGAGCCGGTGAACATCAACTTGTTCTCCGAGGCGGACAGTCTGTCCCAGGGTCTGGTCCGCTTCACCGGCACCGAGCAGCCCGTGCGCCTCTCGATCGTGGTCCGCTCACCCGCCGACTCGGTGAAGATCCAATTCTGGCCGCTCGCGCGCATCGATTCGGTCACGGCGGCGGTGCGGGTCCTGCCCGCTCTGCGGGTGCGAGTCACGCCGTCGCGGGTCGCGGCGTGGGGCCTCGAGACGGCGGTGGCCACGGCCGAGCTCCTGGGGGACGCACACGGCGAGTTCGGGGTTACCGTGCGGCCCACGCGGGCCGATCCTGTAACCCTGCAATTCACGCATCGGGAAGCGAGGTCGGCGGTGCTACGATCGCGGGGGATGGGCCCCGATACCGTGCGCGTGTCCGGGGCCGGTATCGCGCCGGCCCTGGCGGTGGTGACCTATGGGTTCCCGGTGGCGCTGATGATCGCGCTGACGCTGGGGAGCGCCGTCGGCACCGCGGCGCTTCAGCTGGGCGCCAAGACCAAGGCGACCAGGCCCTGGTGGGCCTTTGTCAGAGGGCTGCTCCTGGGGATCGTGGCGGTCGCGGCCTATGCCGTGGGGGTCAAGGCAGTTCCAGTGCCGATTCCGGCGCAGGTGGGAGAAGGAGGCGCGTTCGTGGTCTCCGCCCTGGCGGCTTATCTCGGGTTGCGCCGGAGATAGAAAGACGATGTAGAATTGGCTCCGTGAGCCACCCCCCCAATCCGCCCCCTTCGACGCGTCACTCGCGCCGCCGCGAAACTCCCAAGGATCTCGGATTCGGGTCCGTCGTTTCGGACGAAAGCCGGCTGCGACTCCTCAACCGCGACGGCTCGTTCAACGTCCGCCGGACCGGGCTCAAGTACTTCGAGTCGATGAGCCTGTATCACACCCTGCTCACCATCTCGTGGCCCCGGCTCCTCACGCTCATCTCGGCCTTCTACGTGGCGGTGAATCTGGTCTTCGGCGCGCTGTTCTGGGCTCTGGGGCCCCAGGCGCTGAACGGCACCGCCGCGGCCATGCCGGAGGGGTCCTACCTCCGGGCGTTCTTCTTCAGTGTGCAGACCTTCGGGACCATCGGGTACGGACAGGTGGGACCCGTAGGCCTGGTGCCCAATCTTCTGGTCACGGCCGAGTCGTTGAGCGGCCTGATCAGTCTCGCGCTGATCACGGGGATCCTCTTCGCCCGGTTCTCGCGCCCCACCGCCGCGATCATGTTCTCCAACAAGGCGCTGATCGCGCCTTTCGGAGAGGCCCGGGCCTTCGAGTTCCGCATCACCAACCGCCGCTCGAACCAGCTCATCGATCTCCACGCCCGCGTGCTCTTCAGTCGCATCCGCCGCCTGGACGGGCGCGCGAATCGTGACTACGCTGAGCTGACCCTCGAACGGCAGAGCGTGGTTTTCTTCCCGCTCGCCTGGACCGTGGTGCACGTGATCGACGAGAACAGCCCGCTTCATGGAGTCACGCCGGAGCAGCTGACGGCGGACGAGTCGGAGTTCCTGGTGCTCCTCGAAGGGACCGACGAGACTTTTTCCCAGCGGGTGCACGCCCGGACGTCGTACAAGCCCACCGAGGTGGTCTGGAACGCCCGGTTCGCCGATATGTTCGACCGGAAGGGACTGCAGGATGGACTGTCGATCGACGTGGGCCGACTGCATGATTATGACCCAGCGTGAAACCTCTGAATGGCATCGCTCCCACAGCCTTGTTGCGTCATAACAACGTTTTTTTGAGGCAGAAACCCCCAGTTTCACCAGTACCAAATTTCACGAAGAAAAAAGGTCACGTCATCCACGTGACTTGAGTCACAATCCACGAAGGTACGTGGCCTGCGATACCCACTCTCCGTCGACTCACCCCTATCTGGAGACTGAGGTATGAAGGCCACGCGTCTGTTGCTGGTAGGAATGATCGCCTTCGTCGTCGCGAACTGCGCCGACCAGGGCCCCCTGGGCGTCACCGCCGCCCCGACGAACTCGAGCTCGGCCGTCCGTGCGACGTCCGGCCCGCAGAAGGATCTGCTCGGCGACGTCACGGGATTGGTCGGCAGCCTGGCCCAGAACCTCGGGCTGCTCAAGTGCACGCCGCTCCCCAAGGCGACGTCGACCGCGACGATCGGCCCCTGGGGTGGATCGCTCACCGTCGGCCCGCATACGTTCGTAGTGCCCGCAGGCGCGCTCTCGCAGAACGTGACGATCACGGCCAGCCTCTCGGCGGATACGGTCAACGCGATCACGTTCCAGCCCGCAGGCCTCCAGTTCGCGAAGCCGGCGTCCCTGACCATGAGCTACGCGAATTGCAACTTGCTCGGCCGCCTGTTGCCGAAGCACATCGCGTACACGGACGACAACTACGTCATCCTGCAGCTTCTGGTCTCGATCGACAACCTCTTCACCAGGAAGGTGACGGGGCAGGTCCATCACTTCTCGCATTACGCCCTGGCCTGGTGACGATCGCGTGACCGCACCCGCGCTCGGGGTGAAGCGGCAGGCCGCGGACCTCCTCCTCGAGGGGCGGGCCCGTGAGCGGGCGGGGTGTGTGCCGGAAGCAGTCGAGTGCTACGAAAATGCCATTGCCGCGGCCCAGGGGGTGGGCGATCAGCGGACGCTGGCCGAAGGATTGCGCCGTCTTGCGGTGGTCAAGTCGCGGGTGGGCGATGGAGCGGCCGCGCGTGGGTTGTGCGCCCGTAGCGTCGAGGTCGCTCAATCCGTAGGGGACGACGTTCTCGCCGGCGAGGCGCTGAACACCATGGGGTGCATGGGCATCCAGGACGGCACCCTGGATGCGGCCCGCGGGGACTTCACCCGCGCGCTGGCCCTCGGAGGCGGCTCCCCCTCCCTGAAAGCCCGCGTCGAGCAGAATCTGGGCGTGCTCTCGAACATCCAGGGCGACCTGGAAGCGGCGCTCAAGCATTACGGCGACTCGCTCGCCTCCTATCAGGGCGCCAACGACGAGCACGGCTGCGCCATCGCGTATCACAACCTCGGTATGATCAGCGCCGACCGGAATCTCCTGTCCGACGCCGACCGGTATTTCTCCCAGAGCCTCGAGATTGCCCAGCGCGCCGGTGACGTAGGCCTGCAAGGCCACTGTCTGGTCAACCACGCCGACGTCGACGTGCAGCGCCAGATGTTCGAGGACGCGCGCCGTAAGGCGGAAGCCTCTCTGGTCTTGTTCGATCAGCTCGGTGACCGGGGATCCAAGTCCACGGCCTATCGCGTGATCGGGATGGTCTACCGGGAGACGGGAAAGGCCCCCCTCGCGGAATCGCGGCTCAAGTCGTCAATCGAGCTGGCGGCGGCGGTAGGATACGTGCTCTCCGAAGCCGAATCCACGCGCGAGCTGGCCATTCTGTATCAAGGAATGGGGCGGAACCAGGAGGCGCTGACCCTCCTCAACCGTTCGTACCGCCTGTTCCAGCGTCTCGACGCCCGGGTCGACCTGGTCAACGTCGGCGGCAAGGTCGCGGATCTCGAAGGCACCTACCTCGTGGTGGTTCGCAACTGGGGCCAATCGATCGAATCCACGGACACCTACACGTATGGCCATTGCGAGCGGGTCGCGAGCTTCGCTTCCGCGGTGGCCCGCCACGCCGGCCTGGACGACATCGCCCGGACCACCATCCGCCTCGGCGCCTACCTCCACGACGTGGGCAAGGTGAAGGTGCCGCACGAGATCCTGAACAAGCCCGGACCGCTGACCCGCGACGAGTTCGAGGTGGTGCAGATGCACCCGGTGTGGGGTGTCGAGCTTCTGGCGTCCGTGGAATTTCCCTGGGACCTGAAGCCCATCATCCGCTGGCACCACGAGCGCTACGACGGCACGGGATACCCCGACCGGCTCAAGGGTGACGAGTTCCCCCTGTCGGCCCAGGTCGTGGGCATTGTCGATGTGTACGACGCGCTGACCACGGACCGTCCCTACCGTCCCGGGATGACGCACGAAACCGCCCTGGCCGAGATCACGAAGTGCCGCGGCTGGTGGTCTCCCCGGGTGTTCGACGCCTTCATTGCGGCCCTGCCCGAGATCCTGGAAGCGTCGAAAAAAAAACTTGAGCTGACGGCCGCGGCGTAATCCACATTTCGTAGTTCGTCGAATCGTGGCGGAGCCCGGCCGGTTAGGCTCCCGTCATGACCATCGCCTGCTTCATCCGCTATGAAATCGATCCCTTCCAGGCCGACGCGTTCGAGCAGTACGCCACCACCTGGCTCTCCATCATTCCCCGCTGCGGCGGCGACCTGCGGGGCTACTTCCTTCCCCATGAAGGCACGAACAACGTCGCGTGGGGCATCGTGGCCTTCGATTCGCTGGCGCTCTACGAGGCGTATCGCGCGCGGCTCCGGTCCGACCCGGAGGCCCGCGCCAACTTCGCCTTCGCGCGAGACCGACGGCTGATCCTGCGCGAGGAGCGGACCTTCCTGAGGCAGGTGGAGGCCACCAGTTCGATCTGAGACCGGGAGCCTGAACGCCGGACCCGGATTGCACGTAAACTGGGGCGTGGACCCTTCATCGACCCGAACCCCCGTCATCTCCACCCAGGGGCTGACCCGTAGCTACGGCGACCTGGTGGCGGTCGACCGCCTCGAGCTCACCGTATTCTCCGAGGTGATTTTCGGGCTCCTCGGCCCGAACGGCGCGGGGAAGAGCACCACCATCAAGATGCTCACCACGCTCCTGCCGCCCAGCGCAGGCTCGGCCCGCGTCGCCGGGTTCGACATCGTGGCGAAACCCCGGGAAGTGCGGCGCCGGATCGGGTATGTGCCTCAGCTAGTCTCGGCCGATGGCGCCCTGACCGCCCGCGAGAACCTGCTCCTCTCCGCCCGCCTGTACGGGATCCCGCGCCGGGAACGAGACGCCCGCATCGCGGCCGCCCTCGAGTTCATGGGCCTCACCGGGTTCGGGGGTCAGCTGGTCCGGACCTTTTCGGGCGGGATGATCCGCCGCCTGGAGCTCGCGCAGGCCATGCTCCACGAGCCGGCCGTGCTTTTCCTGGATGAGCCCACCATCGGTCTCGACCCGGTGGCGCGCCGTGCCGTGTGGGAGCGCCTCACCGCGCTCCGGAAGACGGCGGGCACCACGATCCTGATCACCACCCACGACATGGAGGAGGCCGAGGCATTATGCGACGAGCTCGCCCTCATGCACCGCGGCACCATCGCGGCGGCGGGGACCCCGGCTTCACTCCGGGAGCAGGCCGGACCGGGGGCCACGCTGGACGACGTGTTCGCGCAGGTGGCCGGAGG